>CAYRCP010000012.1:0-26733 GCA_964422755.1 uncultured Bacteriovoracaceae bacterium
TGGTGGGCAAAACCATCGGCCGCACTATAGACGAAATGCAGGTGCCTGTGTATATCGAGCGGTTCGGCACCTCAAAGGAAGAGATCTTTGTTACCGCTGCATCACTCCGCAAGGAACTGGGGGCGGATGAATTTGACAAACTGCCCACCGGTGCCATGGGGTTGTACACATATTATGAACGTCTGAGCCAGGGGCTTCGCCAGATCATGGCCGGGAGCAGGAAGTTCTCCCTGGACCACATTTCCCGGAGCGACATTGCAGCGCTGACGCCTGATGCAGCACGGGTGAGCGGCATCAACTACATCATGGATGCCGATAAAGACGAGGCACTAAATATTCTCGATAACTGATCAGGAACCGTATATACTTTACCCGGGGCTCTCTTGAGGGCCCCGGGTACCTGTCTGTTTTACGGCCTGGCTTGATTCCAGCCCTTTAGACGGCCTGCAACCCACCCTTTTCCTTCATGGTAATGCCCTGTGCGAACAGCTGTGTCCCGGTAAACCCGAAAAGATCTTTTCCCGGTGCTGGGGAGAGTGTGCAGGTAAGTTTGTCAAGAAAATCATATTGTTGTATAGAGTTTCCTTTACTCGGGAGAGGGGATTGGGTATATATGACATAGGTATGCCGGTTTACTGTCTGCAGGGACATGCGAGATGAAATCCTGTTATGAGGGCGTATCGATACTTGTTAATCACGGGCGCAGGAGCGGCCCTGTATGAAAGGGGGAGGTGATCATGAATCCGACCGAACGGATCATTCGTACATTTGACGGCAAAAGCGTTGATAAGGTGCCGACGTTTTGTGCCGGCATTGAAGACAGGACATTTAACGAAGTGCTGGGGAAACCCCTGGTTTCGACCCAGATGCTCATGCAGAACCCGGTTGCAGAATTTATCTTTGACCGGTGGGGGACGCAGCTCAACAGCTATATCTTTCAGCCCAATATTACCATCACCATGGAAAAACGCATCAAGGCTGCATATGAACTGGGCTTTGACTCCACCTGGGGGATCTATGACGAGACCTTCACGGTGCTGGATTCAAAGACCATGGCGCGGTTTTCCGGCTCCATTTTCAATCTGGAACCGGACGGGTACGGAAACATGACCTATATGTACCGGTGTCCGGGAATCACCTCTCGCGAGGAATTTGAAAACTGGCCGTACTGGCCTGATGCCGATGCGGTTGCCCACCGGACATACAAGTTCTACCGGAAGATGATGGCAAAGTATGGCGAGAAGATGTGCATCATGGGGCAGGGAGCTGCATACGGCATACAGGAGTCTCTCCAGTGGGCCATCGGGTTTGAACGCGTGCCGCTGTGGCTCAGAAGGGAGAAAGACCTGATCGAGCGCTACATCGCCATGAATGAAGAACTCTGTATGAAGACCGCCATAGCGCTGTTGAATGCAGGGGTGAAGATCATTCTCCAGACCGATGATTTTGCCTTTAAATCCGGCCCGTTCATGAGGCCGAAACAGATCGATGAGCTCTTCGGCCCTTCATACCGGCGAATCATCAATGCCGTACACGCATGCGGCGGCAAGTATGTGCTGCACTCATGCGGTGATAACACGCTGTTGTTCGACACATTTCTCTCATGGGGTGTGGACGGGCTGCATGCCTATGAACCCACCTCGAATGTGGATATCTATAACGAGAAGAAACTTCACGGGGACATGGTTACCATGATCGGCGGGGTGGGCATCGACTATCTGCTCACCGACCGGTCCCGGGATGAAGAGGTGGTATCTGAGGTGAAAAAGCTCATCGCCGAACTTGGCCCGGGAGGAAGATTTATTATTGCGCCTGCCCACAGCATAAGCTCGATTCCTGCACACAAGATGCGGGTCATGCTCGATGCGGTCAAGGATTGCGGGGCATACCCGATAGACGTTTCATAATCGGGGGATTAACGGCTGTGCAGAGAGATTTTGCACGTCAAATACTACGGAGGGCACATATGAAAGAATCCATTCAGGCAGTTAAGGACGCTGTTGTTGATCTCGAGATCGATGAGATCCGGGATATGGTAAGCACGTGTCTTGAAGAAGGCATCGAGCCGCTGGAGATCATTGAGAAGGGGTTCAGCAAAGGCCTGGAAACCGTGGGGGAGAGGTTCGAAAACGGGGAATACTTTCTTGCCGATCTCATCATGGCAGGCGAGGTGATCAAGGAGGCAATGCCCCTGCTGCAGGAGAAGATGAATTCTGAAGATGCCTCCAGGCGCGGCAAGGTGATCCTTGCAACCGTAGAGGGAGACATCCATGAGATCGGCAAAAATATCGTGGGGCTGATCCTGTCTGCCAACGGTTATGAGGTCATCGACCTCGGGGTGGATGTGCCCGTGTCGCGTATTATCGATACAGCGAAGTCCACAGGTGCCCGACTTGTGGGTCTCTCCGCCCTGCTCAGCACCATGGTGGGCAGCATAAGAAACGTGGTGGACTGCGCCGCGGATGCAGGCCTGAAAGACAGCCTGCACATCGTGATCGGCGGGGCCTGTACGTCCGAGGAGTTGAGAAAGGAGATGGGCGCCCATGCATACGGTGAGACCGCTATCGACGCGCTGAAGATATTCAATGCATTAAGTGAGGAGGTCGCGAGACCTTCATGAACCCTGTGCAATCGGCATCACTTGCGAGCCGGCGAATCGCCAAAGATGATCGTCGATTTATATCCGATATGAACCATGCAATAATCCCCATAAATTCAAGTAATTGTTTGTTTGGTTCATTAGTAGATCTTATCAGGTGCCCTGCAGGGGCTTTGCCCCATGAAGCGCGAGACGTGTTCATAAGCGCGTAACTGTCCTGGCTGCTGGTGGAGATGACATGGCAGAATTTTTATTGACCCTGAAACCATCCGGAGAGTCGCGATCGTTCCCCGGGGACACTATTCTTGCAGATGCCTTGATGGACATGGGTGTGATGGTGCGCACTCCATGCGGCGGCAAAGGCACCTGCGGTAAATGTCAGGTGCTCGTGGAGGGTTCGACCACCGATCTTTCCGGCAGGAAGAGCGTTACTGTCTCCGGCACGCCCCAATGGCATCCGGCGTGCCGGACCTGTCTTGCCGGCGATGTGGAGGTATACGTCGTCGAAAGGCAGGATATGGGGGACAGAACATATCCCCCTGTCGATCCTGCGGCAGTCTGCGGCGTAGCAGTTGATATCGGTACTACATCAGTGAACATCTCCCTGGTGGACTGCACCCATTCCCGCACATATGAGCTTGATTCGTTTCTCAATCCCCAGCGCCGCCGGGGCCATGATGTCATCTCCCGGATCGCTGCATCAGCAGACGTAACCGTCTCTGACCGGCTGACAATGCAGATCCGGCAGGCTGTATTTTCATCGATCTTGAGTTTTCTCGATGCCGCTGCCCTGTCTGTGGAAAGCATAGAGAGGATAGTTGTCACCGGCAACACCACCATGCTCTATCTGTTTTACGGACACGATGTCGCCCCGCTCGGCAGAGCTCCCTACGTGGCGGCCAGGCGAGACTTTACCCCGTGTTCTCCCCGGGAGGTGGATGCTGAACAGTTTTATTGTTCAACGCTCAGCGCCCTGCCTCTCCACAGCGCATTCCTCGGAGCGGATCTGGTTGGAGGACTTGCCATATGCTGCAAGATGGGGTTTACGCGCAACGTATTTTTTGCCGACCTGGGTACGAACGGAGAGATGTTTCTCATTGATGAGGCAGGGAAGATATATGCAACGTCATGTGCGATGGGACCGGCTCTGGAGGGCATGAACATCTCGTGGGGGATGACGGCAGACTCAGGCGCCATCACGCACATCACTGTTGAGAACGGGAAACTGGGTTATGACATGATCGGCGAGGGCAGACCTGCGGGCATTACCGGAACAGCGCTGGTAGATATCCTGGCGATCATGCTGGAGCAGAACATTATCAAAAAAGACGGTGCGTTTGTCCGGTCTCTTGCGGACATGCATCTGCCGTCGCCCATGACATGCGGCTTCAATGAGAACATCCCGGAGATACGTCTCTGGGGAGACATCACGGTAACGCTCAAGGATATCCGCAATGTCCAGCTGGCAAAGGGTGCATGCCTCGCTGCTGCGCGTATGCTCCTTAAAGAGGCCGGGTGTCTGCCTGACCAGGTAGAACATGTCATGATTGCAGGTTCCTTTGGTGAGCACCTGGATGTGGAGAGTTTCAGGAGCCTGGGGTTCCTGCCCGAATTTTCATCAGCAGCCTGGCGTTTCCTGGGGAACACCAGTCTGCAGGCAGCCCTTGAGACCTGCTGCAATCCCGGTTTTCATGAGGATGCCATGGCACTGAGAGACCGGATCAACGAGGTGAATCTCTCGCAGCATAAAGATTTCAGCAGTGAGTTTGTCGCTGCAATAAATTTCCCTTAGGCAACGGATGAATGATGAAGGCGCGTGACAATGCAATTATCCTCGATGAAATCCCCTTTCGTGTGACAGCTGAGCAGTGTTTTGAGCTGCTCCGCATAAAGTCGGGCTCCCGCCATGCGAAAGAATTCGCCGATCTCCTGGAAGAGGCAGGAGCCATTGCCCGCCCCAGGGCAGCCTTTTCTGTAGCAGCAGTTCGCGAGCGAGGAGATGCCCACGTGATTATCGACGGCGTGCGGTTCGACAGCAGCATCCTGCGGATCAACCTGGAAGAATCTCCGGTTGTGTTTCCTTTTGTTGCCACGTGCGGCCATGAACTCGATGACTTTGCAGGCAGGCTCGAAGGAACCCTGCACCTCTTCTGGGCAGATACGATAAAGATGCTGGCTTTGGGAGCGGCCATGAGCATGCTCGATGAGCATCTCAAAGAAAGGGTGAGTCCTGCAGAGCTTTCGTGCATGAACCCCGGTTCGCTTGAAGACTGGCCGCTTCAGCAGCAATCCCGGATGTTCGAGCTTCTGGGGCAAGCTGTGCAGAAGATCGGGGTGAGCCTGACAAAAAGCTATGTGCTGATTCCCCTGAAGTCGGTTACCGGGGTGCAGTTCGTTACGAAAGAGAAATATTTCAGCTGCCAGCTCTGCCCGAGGGAAAACTGCGAGGGACGGAGGGCGCCGTACCAGGCCGGCCTGTATGAGAAAAAGTATGGCAACTCAATGAAATAACAATAGATATCAATGGTTGATTGCGTAGATGCCATGGCATTGTGAAGAACGCGGTTCAACCTGTTATGATGATTGATTAAAATTATGGGAGGAACTCAAGATATGACAGAATTACACAGCAGCCCTGTCTATCCGATAGCCAATCCGGGGAGCATTGCGGTGTTCGGCGCCTCGAACAATGCCATGCGTATGGGAACCATCATGCTTACGACCATGATGTCCCAGGGGTATGAGGGACAGATCTATCCTGTTCACTTAAGCGAAGATAAGGTCCTCGGGTTGAAGGCCTATGCAAGTGTCCTGGATATTCCCGAGGTTCCCGATCTGGCCCTGATAATTCTGCCCACTGACATCGTATGCCGGGCCATGGAGGAATGCGGCAGAAAAGGGATAAGACATGCCATAGTCGTTTCCGGGGGGTTCAGGGAGGCCGGCAGTGCTGGAGCAGCAATGCAGGAGGAACTGGAGAGGATTGCGGATCAATACGGCATCCGTTTTCTCGGGCCCAACTGCCTTGGCGTGGCCAATCTGCACCTTAAACTGAACCCGACGCCCATAGCCTATGAGGGTCCTGCCGGCTTTGTCGGTCTGGCTTCACAAAGCGGAAGTTTCGTTACCCAGATGCATGACTACCTCTATAGGATGGGGCTGGGATTTTCTACGGCCTTGTCCGTGGGCAACGAGGCAAATATCGATATTGTCGATTGCATGGAATACCTCGGGGCTTGTCCCCATACGAAGGTAATCGCGCTGTATATTGAAGGCATAAAAAGGGGGAAGGAATTTATTGAAGCCGCAAAGGCCATTGTTCCTCACAAACCCATTGTGGCCCTGTATGTAGGCGGTTCAAAAGCAGGCAGACGGGCAGGGTTTTCGCATACCGGCGCCATTGCAGGCCCTGATGAGGTCTATGACGGCATGTTCCGGCAATGCGGGATTATACGGGTTCAGACCATAACGGAGCTCTTTGACTATTGCCTGGCCTTAGGACACCTTCCCATGCCGCTTGGCAACAGAGCGGTGATTCAGACCCACTCCGGCGGTCCGGGGGCGACTGCGGCTGATTCCTGCGGCCGGGCAGGCCTCGAACTCGCCGATCTTTCAAAAGATACCGTGGAAAAGCTCAAAGAGCTTATTCCGCATACAGCCAGCATCAACAATCCTGTTGATATTACCTTCAGCAAGAACCCCATGTATGATTTCTATCAGATCCCCGATATCCTGCTGGCCGATGAGAACACAGACATCCTCATGGTCTATTTTATCTCACCGCATATATTCATACAACCGATGCTGGAACGTGCCGGTGTACCGGCTGACGAGGCCGCCGAGAAGTCCCGGACCATGATCGAGGAAAATTGCCGGGCCTTTATCAGCCTCAGGGAAAAGTATCATAAACCTCTTGTCGTATATACGTATCGAAGCCTTGAAGAACAGATGGTGAGAATGCTGCTCGACGGCGGGGTGCCGGTCTACAATGATCCCGACCGTGCCGCCAGGTCCCTGGCAGCAGTCTTGAAATATCATCGGCATAAAGGTGAAATATTGGCAGGAGGTGCAGGGTAGGGCGCACCGGGCTGATGCGGTCCTGCAATGTTGGTTTAAACCCGGTCGGAGCGGGTCAGTCAGTATGCTGTTGTGGGATCTGCTTCAGCAGCGATAAAGAAGATGCTGTAAATCGCTGCTGAAAACAACCCCACAAAGAAGGTACATGTCTCGCAGCAGGAGTAACGAAATGCAGGTCATGGTTGTGAGATTGCTTCGCTAAGCTCCTAAGGAACTACAAGCTGTCACCTACAAACGCAGTGAAGCAATCTCATGAGATTTGAGGCTGCTTGACATCGCTTCATCGCTTGCGCTCACAGCTTACAGTTTTTTTCTCTGCGTCCTCAGCGTCTCGGCGGTGAGTTGTTTTTCCCTTCTGCCTGAGATCATGCACCCCAAGTCCTGTTCTGCCTTCTGCCTGGGATCTTGAGCTGACAAGCTCGTCCTGCCTGAGATCCTGCTGCCCCAAGTCTCGAGTCGTTCACTTTGTGCCTTATCCCGATCCTGCCTGCTCCTTATAAAAGGCAGCAGTCTCCCTGTTCATCAGGAAGAAGGTTGCAACGGCAAACAGGAGTATATCCATCAGGTACACCCCCGTGGGGAGAGCATACCGGACATCGTCCGGTGTGGCTGAGAACAGCATGTAGAGCGTATACACTATGCCCGAGATCATGAAGAGGTTGATAACAGCGCAGAAGATCCTTGCCCATGGTTTCAACGAGTAGATCACCACAGAGCATACCAGCGCCAGGGTGATCTGCAGGAGCGAAATAGTTGATGTGATAACGGCGTTGGAAAGGATCAAAAAGACCCAGCCGGCAATGGTGAAGATAATTGCGAGTCGGGCATTGCGGGGGAATGATGAGAATCGGGCCTTGTTCATGCATAACCTCCTGCGGTGCTGGTTGGTTCTTATTTTTTCGGGCCGTAGCGTTCTTTTATATAGAAGGCAAATCCCTGGGCTATCTCAGGCTTGAGAATTTCTTTTTTTCGCTCGCTGATGAGCTCGGTGAGCCCTGAAGGGTTGACTATGCTGATGCCGTCAAACGCGACCACCTCGAGGTGCTTGTTGTCGTCCGGAATTACCAGAACCGGTTGCGGCATGACGTCGACCTGGTAACCCTTCTTGAGTACGATATTGACGAGGTGACACAACCGCCACAGGTTTCCGGTCAGCGTCTCTATTGTCCGGCCTCCCTGGAACAGGATGTTGTCCCGGATTTCGAGTTCTCCGCTGCCTTTAGCTTTTTCAATGAGGAAAATCCCCGTGGGCGCTATCACGAGGAATTCAATGTGAAAGAGCTCGAATATGGTGTTGTGGATAATGTAATGAGTATCATCCAGTTTCAGCAGCTGCTCTGCGATCATGCTGTCCTGCTGGAGATTTTCCTGGTAATTCTTGTTGTTGAGAATCATTTTCCATCCCTTGGGATCCACCTTGAACGAGACGTATAACATGATTGCAAGGATAATGATGAGGGGGACTGCGGAAGAGGTTACTTGTTGGATCCAGCTTCCGGAGGAATCGGACATGAAGCCGATGATCGAGATCATGACGATCGCCATGAAGGCCAGATGTCTCACGATTGACTTATAACTGTCCTTGGGAGGGAATCCTTCTATATATGCCATAGGTATACTATCCTTAAGGAAACGTATTTTGTCAACGGAATGTATGTATATATGGAAAGGGAAGCCCCTCCCGCAGGAGGGGCTCATGGGGCTTAAAGAAAATCAAGCATTTGCTCATGTAAAAGGATGTTCTACTGTTCGTCTCTCATAAGTTCCGCAATTTCTTCAGCGATTTTTTCCGGTGAGTCGTTAGGGAAGACAGGTTCATCAGGTTCATATGCCTTTCTCCACTTGCCGCCGGCATAGATCAGGCCCGTGAGGACCAGTGCTGCGGCCAGACCCCATGCAGCTCCTCTGGTTGCGAGGATGGCTCCGGCAACACCGGCGATGCCGAGGTCATTGAATGAGCGTGATTTCATTACGCCGACGCGCACGCTGACATAGCCCTGGATGAGCATGGTAGATGCCAGACCGACGCCCAGGATGGGTTTCACCGTGGAGACGATCGGGGCGAGGAAGTAGCCTGTCCAGGTACCCCAGCGGAATGAACCTGCACCGCCGCTGACGGATTCCATGGCCTTGGGACCATGTTTGTAGCGTTCGCATACAACCACCTGCATGGCAGCCCAGAGCGGTCCGCACATGGAGATGTCCGGTCCGAGGATGCTCATGATGACGTTACGGGCGCCGAAGATGATGTGAGATCTGTTCGGATTGTAGTCGATTTTCTCATCCGGACGATACTTCTGTGCGTCGTCGAGAAGTGCCTGTGACTGGATGACATCACCGAACACCACGATGTATGCACTGAGAACCATGGGGATGCCGGTGAGGAACATCTTGAGCGGAGGAATGGGGATGGCACCCATCATGGTGAAGTCTCTGAACAGGGTTGCGAAATCAGGCCGGGTGAAGATATTGCCGTCATACGTGGGCCATGGAAGCTCGCCCAGCAGAGGTCCTACAAAGATTGCCAGTGCAAGGGCAGGCATCATGCCGAGGTTCCCGATGTAGTACAGCAACTTGTTCTTGCGCCTGAGCTGTTTGAAGCTTTCCGAAAAGAGGATGAGGAACGCTATGCCGATACAAATAACGATGGTCCAGGGATTCGAGTCAAAACTCTTCAGCCCCTCGCCCGGTTTGAATACAAGCATGACCGCAGCGAAACCCGCACCCATAAGGATTGCCGACTGTACAGCATTAGGTATTAATGAAACGAATTTTTTTGCAAGTCCGCTCACGCCAAGAAAGATGCAGAACAGACCAAAGGTGAGCTCGAATGCGATCAAAGCCTGCATACGCTCCAAACCCGGTGCAAACGTCTCGCAGTATACGATCAGCAACGGTATGGCAGGTGTTACCCATCCCGGAACAACCGGGTCGCCGAACGTGACATGGGTAAGATAGAGTGTTCCGTTGAGGACTACGATAGCCAGGGCAACCTCGAAGGACATTCCGAGTTTGCCCGTGAGCACAGGAATGATAGCAAGACAGACGGTACACATCAGAAGACCCTGAAGGTAGTCTGCTATCTCAAACCTGTAGTGAATCCCCGGAAGCCTGAGTGTTAGAGGCCCCAAGGGGATCCCTGGTTGAATCCCACCATATTCTCTTTTAATACTCATGATACCCCCTTTAGTATTGTTTTTTCATGCGATGTTATGAGAAATAAGCATTTCATGACATCGTGTACTCAACTTACTACTGCTTGTATATTCTTGCCGCTTCCCGCTCGAGGTCTTCACGGAAATCGGGATGTGCGATGCTGATCAGCGCCTTTGCCCGCTCAGGCACTGATTTGCCGCGCATGTCGGCTATGCCGTATTCGGTGACAATGTAATGCACATCGGTGCGGGGTGTAGTGACAACGGCCCCCTCATCGATATGGGGTACAATGCGAGAGACGGTTCCTTTGGCAGCTGTCGAAGAGAAGGCCAGGATTGAACGGCCGCCCTTGGACCACTGTGCTCCGCGGACAAAGTCCAGCTGGCCGCCGCTTCCGCTGAATTGACGGTAGCCGATGGTGTCGGATACCACCTGTCCGGTGAAATCTACCTGAATGGCGGAGTTGATGGACACCATGTTGTCATTTCGGGCGATGATGCTGGGATTGTTGGTGTAGTCAACAGGATACATCTCTACTATGGGGTTGTTGTGAACGAAGTTGTAGAGTTTCTCGGTGCCCATGAAGAAGGTGGCCACCATTTTGCCGTTGTGGAAGTTTTTCTTGCTGCAGTTGATAACTCCCTGATGGAACAGGTCCACGACACCGTCTGAGAACATCTCGGTGTGGATGCCCAGGTCTTTCTTGTCTTTCAGCGAGGCGAGCACGGCGTCCGGAAGTCCGCCGATTCCCAGCTGCAGGCAGTCGCCGTTCCTGACAAGTTCTCCACAGTTGCGGCCGATGGCTTCGTCCACCGGGGTGATCCTGGCCGGGTGCAGCTCGATGGGTTTGGTCTCGGTCTCCACAATGTGGTCGATCTGTGAGACGTGAATGAAAGAATGCCCCAGGGTTCTCGGCATGTGGGGGCTTATCTCGGCAATAACCAGCTTGGATTTCTCGGCGGACGGTTTGGTGTAGTCCACTGATATTCCAAAAGAGCAGTAGCCATGTTCATCAGGAGGTGAGAGAAGGCAAATGGTCACATCAACCGGCAGTGCGGTATCGAACATGGACGGGATCATGCTGAAATGACACGGGGTGAATTTAGCCCGGCCGTCCTCGATGGCCTTGCGGCTCGTGCCTCCTGCAAAAAAGGAATTGTGCACAAAGTGCCTGGCATTCTCCGGGAGGCAGTATTCGGCCTTGCCCATTGCTACCATGTGAACTATCTCGACATTCTGATAGCTTTCTTTGTTGGCCACCATTGCCCGGAGCAGTTCCTGCGGTTCGCCTGTTGCATGACCGTTGACCACGCGGTCTCCCGACTTGATGTGCCTGACTGCTTCTTCAGCTGTGGTAAGCTTGCTTTTATAGATATCCTGCCAGTTCATCAGTTTTCTCCTTTAAGTTCCTTGATCAGTGCTTGTGTGTCTTTCTCATTGGTGATGATTCGTATCTTTTTCCCTTCGAAGGGATCTAAGTTTGCGCAGGCAGTTTTGCATCCCATGACTGCCAGGATAAAACTGGTGCCGGGCTCATCGGGTGAGACAAACTCAATCGTCTCACCCAGTTCTTTTTTAATACGTTTGACCATATCGACCCGGTCGTACCGCGGGGAACATCCCCCGCAGTACTTCAGGCCGATCTTGCGAATGTTATTCATCCTCCGGGATACCACACAGATGCTTGGCGACGTCCGTTTTTGCTTTCATGTTGATCTGTCTGGAGATCATGATCCGCTGGGCCTGGGGTGAACCTGCTCCGTGCATACTCTCGGTGAGATACCCGACAGCGGCAGTGCCCAGGGTGATGTTTTCGATCAGCCGCAGCATCCGCATTCTGTATTCCGTGGGGACATCCGGGTTGGCCTTGTAGTATTTCTCGATCCATTTGCCGACTTCCGGTGAGCGAAGGTCTGCTTCGGACGGCAGCGTCACCATGAGTCCCCCGGCGATATCCTGTGCAAGACGTGAGATCTCGTAGGGGAATCGTGTAACATTCTGCTTGCAGACATTGGCAAGGAGTGTGTTTACGTAGTAGGTACCGCTCGGTTCCTTGTGTCCTTCCGCAGCGCAGGCAATAGAACCGCAGAACAGGGTCTCGTTAAGGTGGTTCATCTCGATGATCTTGTCCTTGACGTGAGATGCCTTGTTGGCACCGTTGTATACGGCAATGTTCTGTGTGGCGCCGATAAGGACATCCCCGACCCCGGCTTTGCAGGCGTAACTCTGGCGGTGATACGATGCGAACTGTTCCACCAGCTGACCGGCAAAATCCCATTCCTTGTACATGAATACTCGATCCCATGGGACAAAGACATCTTCGAAGACCACCAGGGCCTCGTGGCCGCCATAGAGCTGGTTGCCGCGGTCGATAGTGCCTTCTTCCAGTTTGCGGGTATCGCACGACTGGCGGCCCATGATGTAGGTTATTCCCTCGGCATCCGAGGGCAGGGCGAACGAGATGGCATAGTCCTTGTCATTTTCGCGCATGCTGATGGTGGGCATGATGATGATTTCGTGAGAGTTGAGCGCACCGGTCTGGTGGCATTTTGCGCCTCTGACCACGATCCCGTCCGGGCGTTCTTCCACGACGTGCATGAACATGTCCGGGTCGGCCTGCTGGTGAGGTGCCTTGCTGCGGTCACCCTTGGGATCTGTCATGGCGCCGTCGCAGGTGAGGTCGTTTTCCTGTACGAATTCGAGATACTTCAAAAAGCGTTTGTTATATTCTGTCCCGTATTTCTGGTCGATATCGTAGGTGGTCATGGACAGGGCGTTCATGGCATCCATGCCCACGCAGCGCTGGAAGCAGCAGCCGGTGAGCGATCCGAGCAGCCGGCCCATCTTGGATTTCTTCACCAGATCCGATGTGCTCTGGTGAATATGGCAGAAGCGGTTGACCTTCTTGCCCGTGATATGAGACGTGGCGGTCATGAGATCCTCATACTCCGGGTAGTGGGCAAATTCGTAGGTCGCGGCCACGGCATTCATGGACGGACGGATGATAGGATTATCCACTACATTTTCCACCCGCTTGCCAAACATGTAGACTTTCAGATTTAATTTTCTCAAAGATTCTTCATACTGTTGCGCGTTCATCATTGGCATGGTTTATCTCCTTTCAGTCTGTGTATTTCCGAACCAAGCTTGGTAATACAAGTATAGTGCCAATGGTTGTAACAGGTAAAAATAAATAAGAAAAACAATAGGTTGGAAAAGGCAAAGAGCTTTGCGAGGCATATATGCGGATGCGGCAGGGTGAAAAATAATGCAAAAATGCAGTATTTGTTCTGTGCATTACGGGTAATCTGGTGTGAGATCATTGTTGAATAATAAAAGAATGATTAATATCAAGTATCTATCTGGGATAATGCAATGGTGCACGTATTTTGCCGAGGAGGAGGGTGATTGTGGTTTGTAATAGTATGGTGAAAGTTTAAAAGACAATTAAATTAGTTAGATAGCCAAAAAATGCAAAACTGCATTATGACATGCTGCGGAATGTACGTGCCCGGTTAACAATAAAAATGAAAATAAAAATAATGAAGTTAATACGTTGGAGTGATTATTCGTCATCGTTCTGTTTGAGCTTGCGGGTGATGGTTGTGGCATCCATCCCGAGATGCGGGGCTGCGCGGCGTGCGTTGCCGTAGCGTTTCACCGCATCGCGCAGGATGGCAAGTTCAATGCCCTGAAGATACTCTTTGAGGGAGCAGCCCAGACACATCTCATTAAAGTTTTCAGTGGTGTGGAATTCTGCGGGAAGATTGGAAAGCCCAATGATATCGGTATGGGTGACTACTACCAGTCGCTCGATCAGATTGACGAGCTCTCTGACATTACCGGGCCATGTATACGAACGCATCCGTTCGATCGTATCCCTGCTGATGCTCTTGCTTCTGCCGTGTTTGCGGTTGAACTTGTTCAAATACATCTCGATAAGAGGCGGAATATCCTTGTGACGCTCACGCAGCGGGGGGATATAGATGGGGATGACGTTGAGGCGGTAGTAGAGATCGTCGCGGAATTTCTGCTCTTTGATGAGTTCCTTGAGGTCCTGGTTTGTGGCGCACACCACCCGGACATTGACCTTGCGGGGCTTTGTTCCCCCTACACGGGTTATTTCAAAGCTCTGCAGTATTCTAAGGAGTTTTGATTGAAGTGAAAGAGACATGGATTCGACTTCGTCGAGAAAGATGGTCCCATTGTCGGCAACCTCGAACAGCCCCATTTTTCCTTCTTTTTTTGCACCGGTAAAGGCCCCGCTTTCATACCCGAAGAGCTCACTCTCGAGCAGTGATTCGGGGAGAGCGCCGCAGTTGATTTTTACTATGATGCCTTCTCTGGCACGCTTGGACTGATTGTGGATCTCTTCGGCAACTCGTTCTTTGCCTACCCCTGTCTCCCCGGAAATCAAAACCGTTGCATCGGTGTTACTCACCCGCTGAACAAGGTCGAATACCGACTGCATCCCTTTGGAGCCCATAACGAAGTCGCTTCCCAGACGTTGAATTTGCTGAAGATGCTCTTTGTACGCGGATGTCATCTCCATGGAGTGCTTGAGGCGCTTGTTCAGGTTGATCAGGTCGGTCATATCCCGGACATTGGTGACGACCATAATGATTTTGCCGAATTCATCAAAGATAGGATTTCCCGTCACCAGGATTTCTTTGCCTGTCTTGAGTTTCTGGGTGAGTGTGACCACGCCGTTTTTTTCCAGCACTTTGAGGGTGGCGCTCTCGCTGTAATAGCCCTCTTTGACCAGGTCGCGCATGTTACGGCCCAGGACCTCCGAGGCCCTGATACCGGTAATCATCTCATAGGCCTTGTTGATCTTGAGGGTATTGGCATCACCATCGGTGACATAAATACCGTCGTATGAGGATTCTATGATGGCCTCGATTTGCTGGTTGAGTTCCTGGAACTCGTAGAGCTTTTGAGAAATGTCCTCAAAATCATCCATGTCATGTATGACGCTGATTACACCGGCAAGCTGTTTCTTCCACAAAAACGGGGTGCGGTTGACGATCAGGGGCTTGATCCCTTTCAGAATCGGGATGCCGATCTGCGGTTCATGAGTGCTTATGATCTTTCTGAAGTCAATCCAGCGAACCGGGTCTATTTCAGAGACATGCATGGGTTCGCCATCATTGTCGCTGTTGACCCCGAGGAGTTCTCTGGCTTTATCGTTCATGAAAATGAAATGGCCATCAAGATCGGCGAGCGCGATCCCGCAAAAGCACGCATCCAGAAATGCTTTTGGAAATGACCCTTGTAACAGCGTTATTTCTTTGATGAGATCATCTTTATCTGTCATAACGTGTAGTATATATTCTTACATGAAACAATATTTATTTCAATCGATAAATTCTGCATGCAGGGTTTTAAAGGACTTGGGGCACAGGACCCCAGGCACAGAGGCACAAAGTGACAGAGGCACAAAGTTGTTTACGAGATTCGGGTTCGGGATATTAGGGCCAAAGGTCCAAAGATACAAAGGGCCAAAGTATTTTTGCGGGCACGTGGGTTCGTGAAACCGGATTAGGCGAAACCCTGGACCTTAGACCTTAGACCTTATACCTTAGACCTTTTTTTGTTCTATAACTCATACCCTGGTTTTTTTATCCATTACTCCAATACTCCATTACTCCGATTTCTTAAGACTCCATTACTCCAATTTTATCCCGGCCAGTTCGGTGGTGGTGAAATTGTATACAGGTGTAAACAAAATGAACACATATGTGTATACAAAATATACATATAATTTGTGTTGAGGATATAATAAGCAATAATAACAACAATATATAGGATGGCATCGTATTTGCCTTATACATGCTCAGACTGTTGAGTAAAAGAGGAAAACACATGCATACGATGCATTACGGCTCGAATGCCACGAACATTATTAAACCTGGAGGTGCAAGAATGGAAACAATTATATACCGACAAAGGCGTCATGTTCATCCCCTGGCGTTACTCGGGCTTATCTGGATTTCACTCGTCCTGGTCTTTGTGAGTATACCCGGGGCGGCACAGGCGCAGGAGCAGGGACTGGAGAACCTTAAAGAGACAGGAAAGGCTTTTGCCCAGGTTGCACGGGAGGCATCCCCTGCAGTTGTATACATCAAGGTCGAGAAGACAGTCACATCGAATTCTTCGACAAGAATGCCCTTTAATGACGAGTTCTTCAGGCGCTTTTTCGGTGAACCAATGCCCGGGCAGCCGCAAACCATGCCGCAGCAGAAACGGATGGTCCAAGGTCAGGGTTCAGGGTTTATCATTTCTCCTGACGGGTACATTTTAACGAATAACCACGTGGTGGGTGATGCAGATAAGGTTGTCGTGAAGCTCCTCGACGGCCGCGAATTCGAGGCAACGACCATCGGCACTGATCCCCCCACGGATGTGGCCGTAATCAAGATCGACGCAAACGACCTGCCGGTTCTCCCTCTGGGTGACTCTGACAGCCTCGAGGTGGGTGAGTGGGTCCTTGCCCTGGGCAATCCCTTTGGATTGTCACACACCCTTACTGCGGGCATTGTCAGCGCCCTGGGGCGCAGCAGTGTAGGCATTGCAGATTATGAAGACTACATACAGACCGATGCTGCAATCAATCCGGGTAATTCCGGTGGACCCCTGATTGACCTCGAGGGCAAGGTCATTGGCATTAACACAGCCATTTACAGCCGCAGCGGCGGATACATGGGGATCGGTTTTGCTATCCCGGTCAACATGGCGCAGAATATCTATAACCAGTTGGTCGAGCATGGAAATGTGACCCGCGGTTATCTCGGCATTACCATTCAGGACCTTACCCCTGAACTGGCAAAATCATTCGGATTGAAAGACACCGACGGCATTTTAATAGCCCAGGTCATGCCGGATACCCCTGCTGAGAAAGCCGGATTGAAACAGGGGGATGTCATCGTTGAGTTTAACGGAGAGCCGGTAGATAACTTTGCCCCCTTCCGCAACAAGATAGCCCTCACAGAGCCGGGAACGAAGATCAAGATAACCGTTCTGCGCGATGGCAAGAAGAAGACGTTTGACGTGACCATTGAAGAGCTCTCCTCTGATCAAGCCACAGCTTCATCGAGCCCGGACAGCCTGGAGAAACTTGGCCTTACCGTGACGACACTGACAAAAGAACTGGCCGATCAGTACGGCTATGTAGATGAGAAGGGTGTCATTGTTACCCAGGTCGATCCCTCCTCCGCGGCAGCCCGTACCGGTTTCAAACCCGGGATACTCATTACCGAAGCAAACCGGAAACAGATAGAGAATGTAAAGGATTTTAAGCAGGCAGTTGAGAAAAACGGGGACAAGCCGCTGCTGCTCTTTATCAAAGATGGTAAGGGCGCCCGGTATGTAGCCCTCGATGTAAAGGAATAGATACAGCCCCTTAGAGAATGACTCCTCTTTTTTTCTTTCAACATCCCTGGCCGCTGTCCACAGCGATGGCGGCCAGGGAACTATATGTTTTATATGAGAATAGAATCCAAGAGACAGGCTGTTGTTTTAGCCTGTTAGGCTGTAGTCATTTAGGCTGTTAGCAAGAAATAAGAAGATTAAAGATTATAGAGATAGAGCCAATTGCAAAATTACTACTATCATGTCGTCCCCGCGAAGGCGGGGACCCAGAAGTCTCTGTATTTACTGGATTCCCGCCTCCAGGCTTCGTTTACAACTACGCCCGACAAGCCGCGGGAATGACAGCCCGAGAGTTTTGCAATTACCTCGATAGAATGAAGGATTCGGCAATGATCAGAGACCTAACAGCCTTCAGTCTCCAGCCTACAGCCTAGATAAAGCACCCCATGGGCATTTCCTCCAGGGCAGATTAAGCAAATCCGGCACATTTTCATGCTTCGCCCAGGCCAGCCGGCCATGCCTGTTATAGAAAAAAGATCAGTTTGCCGGTAATAACGCCGGGGAATCTTTTATCAGGGTAATTTTCTGGCGTTGTCATACATATCTGTGGTCTTTACCGATGGTTCAACACCGAGAAAACTGCGCAGCATGGTTTTGCAGCGCTGATAGGTCTTTTCGACCCCGGTGTGCCGGCCCAACTGGTGGTAGCATGTCATGATGTTCTGATAGAAGATCTCCTCTGTAGGGTCTATATCCGAGCCTTTCCAGTACCATTCGATTGCCTGTTCATACTTTTGCTGTTCCTCTCGAAACAACCCAAGCTTCAGTACACAGGCGGTAAAGAGATTTTTGATCTTTTCGCGGCTCGATATGACCCATGCATTGTGGTTTTCTTCTTCCAGAAAGTGGCCTTGATAAAGGTCAAGGGCAGATTCATACAAAGCACAAGATTCCTCGCGTTCTCCCTTGTCCCACAGGGAATCAGCCCTGTGAATCATATATTGATACGCCCACGTATCCACCCAGCAGATATCTTTATTGATGGAGATTTTTCCCTCTTTGTGTTCGATTGCCTCTTTGCTGTCCAACAGGATGCGCAACCGGTTTAATGTCGTGGACAATGCACTCTGTGCCATGTCTCCGTCGGACTCCGGCCAGAGGGTATCCATGATCTTTCCTGTACTCACCTCCCGGCCGCCATATGCTGTGAGCATTTTCAACAGTTCAAACGGCTTCTTGTGGGTTTTCCCGGTGAAGCTCAGGCTCAGATCATCCCTGGTTATCTCGAACCCGCCAAGGGTTTTGATCTTCAGGGGCCATGGCCAGTCATCGATCAGATAGGCGGGAGCGTTCGGGACCACCTTGTGAATCCGGATGAGATCTTTCGTATAATCCAGCTCCATTCCGGCCAGCAGTGCCTTGATCAGTAGATCCGAGAGGAGCTCGGGCTGCCACCACCAGACCATGTTGCGGAAATTATGTATCCGGCCGATGCTCATTGCTCGAGATAGATATTCCATGCCTTCTTCGTTTCGTCCCTGAATCATGGCAAGTCTCGCCTTAGCCGCAAGACACATGAATTCAAGAATGGTTGAACGGGTGTGGTAAGCCACACCGGCGATATGATCGAGTTCTTTTTTCGCTTCGATGAATTCTTCACACTCGATCAGCGTCTGCACAAAAGCATAGCTGCAGACGATCTGGGGAAAGATGTATCCCGTTTCTGCAGCAATGGTGTATGCTGTGCGTGCATGTTCAAGGGCACGGGCCATGTCTTTGTTCAGCAGGTTAAACAGGGCGAGGCTCATATGATACATGGCATGCCCGTGATATTGGCCGGGATTAAGTGCTGTCTTCAGTCTTTGAATAAAGTCAGCGGCTGTTTTCATGTTTCCGAGCATGAGTGCGGTAAAAATCCCGGTGGTAAAGAACATCTGGTCCCAGATATGAATTCCTGCCTTTTCCCCGATGGTGAGCGCCTGGAATATCTCTTCGAGGACAGAATCATCAGGAACACCGGTAAATATCGACATGGCGATATCCAGCCATTTCGTGTGAAGAAGGACTGCAGGGACTTTCTGGTACATCTGCAGCGCTTGCCTGGATTCTTGTTTGATTATTTCCGCCCGGGGGAAGTTGCCCAGCCAGCAGTAATAGGTGATGGCCCAATCCCAGGCTTCTATGCAGAGCCTGATGTCACCGTGTTTCCGGGCAAGAGAGAGCGCCTTTTCCACCCACAGGACCATGTCCTCGCGGTCGGGTCTTCTGAACATGAGGGCGCACATCATGCTCACGGTCACACGGGCCTCGATCTCGTCAGATGCATATTCCAGCCCGGTTTTGAGATGCTCTTCGAGCCATGCTATCCACGGATCCATCACCGTGAAATCGTGCCATTCATACAGCGTGCTCTCGATGATGCCGGACCACGAGAGCAGGGCGCCTGTCATGTCGTTTTTTTCATTGAAAACCTTAAATGCCTGTTCAAAGGCGTTCCTCGCTTCGGCGGGAAAGGCATGCTGGCGGCTTGCCCCCAGCCAGAAGAACATCCAGGGTGCAACTCGGCGTGCCTTTTCGGGAATCCTTAAGATCCAGTGTTCGAGAGTCTTCGAACGTCCCTGTCCCAAAAGTGACCCTGCCTGTTGATGTATGAGATCGATGAGTGCACTGGTTTCCTCCGCCTGGATAAAGAGATCCACGGCATCCTCCACATAACCCGAATCAGCCATGATGTAGGCAGCTTTTTTTTGCAGGTCATCGATCTGCTCCGGTTCGAGGATTTCTTGAGCCCGGGAAAGAAGGAATTCACGGAACAGCGGATGATAGTGATATACTACCTGAGGAGTGGTGTTTTTTTCAATAAACAGGTGGCTGTGCTCTATTGATTTCAGAAGCACCTCCGCATTGTCTCTCTGGGTTACTTCCCGTGCCATGGCAAAGGTCATTCGGGGCAGGAATGCGGTTTTTATCAAAAAGTCCTTGAGCTCTTTGTCCAGGTTTACAAAGAGCTCACCTGCAAAATAGGAGAATATTTCCTCCGGTGTGGTTAATTCGTGCATCTGGTGAGATGGATTGCTTTTCGGCATGCTCTTTGCCATGAGAATGAGTCCTGCTGCCCAACCATTGGTCCTGGCGTGCAGGCCTTCAAGAACTTCCCGGGAAATACGGCGTCCGGACTCGTTGCGGAGGATTTTTCCCGATTCAGCGATGTTCATGAGCAGATCCTGGCCGCCTATGACCCTCATGGTATTTTTGACCAGCATAGTGGCAAAGGCCGGTGGCGGGTCTTTCCTGCTGATAACGATGACATGGATATCACCGGAGACCTGGGTAATGCCGTCCCGGAAAATCTCATGGAAGGCAGAGTCGTGCGCAATCAGGTGATAGTCGTCGAACACGAGAAAATATGGCGGTGTCAGTCCGGTGCAGATCTCCTCGAAATACCGCATGGCAAATGTAGCGGCACCCTGAAAATATTCCGGTGTAAAGAGCGGCAAGGCCCTGGCCCTGGTCTGTGTTCTGTTTGCCTTCGTGGCTGCAAGCCCCAGGTAATAAAAAAAGGTCGAGAGGTCATTGTCGCCCTCATCGAACTGATACCAGATTCTCTCTACGTTGTTTTCCTCGAGATAACTTGCAGCTAACGTGGTCTTGCCGGAACCGGCCATACCGGAGATCCAGGTGACCTTATAGTGTTTGCGCTGGTCCAGGAGGCGAAACAGGCGTTTTCTAGCAACAGTCTCCGGAAGAGTCGGAATGGTGATCTTATTGATAACTGTCTTTGTTTGGCTCATGCAACCTCCTGGGTCATACAAAGAATCTTAACAGAATCAGCTTGTCCAGATGCCCTATCCTGAGTTCTCCTTGTCGTTTTTAAGCTGCTCATGGTGTCTTTTTCGGGAAGTATACCCGAAATTATGAGATCTTCATAGACTTGTGACCGATATGTGACCGGGAATGGATGAGATGGGCTTTATTGTTTAAAACCTTAATTTCAGCAGCTTGTGGAAGATCGCGCCGGTTCTTGCGGGGGCGCTCAATAAATCCCGTTGACTGACTATATCATGTACCAAAAAGGGTATAAGGTTCAAGGTGCCTGATTTCTCGATCTCCTTTGCACGATAAATCATGCCACAGGCAGCTTTCTTAACGCCCCATAGATAATATATATCCCCAGGAAGATGATGAAGATACCGAATGCCATCCGCAGGTGAGGACCGGAAAGTCTGCTGGCAAACCGGGCTCCTATCCAAGCACCGAGGAAGAGGCCGAATGCGACAATAAGAGCAACTTTCAAATCGACATATCCATGGCGATAATATTCCAACACTGCTGCAAGGCCTACCGGTGGAAGGAGGATGGCAAGGCTGGTGCCTATGGCCAGATGCTGCGAGAATCCTACAATGTATACGAGTGCAGGAACAACGATGACACCACCGCCGATGCCGAATATGCCGGCAGCAAGACCTGATCCCAGACCGATAAAGACTAAAATAAGTAATTGAGCCATAGATCCCCCTGTTGGTTTACGTTACCAATCCTGAATACATGAATTTATCCCTATTGCAAAGAAAACCATTGAGCCTCTGTATGAACGCAGAATTCAGGAGACAGACTAAGGCATTGGCCAATTTTAGGCTGTTTACTGTTGTTTTAGACTGTAGGCTGTAGACTATCAGACTGTTAGCAAAGGATAAAAAGATTAAAGATAGAAACAAGGGATTTGGCAATGATCAGAGACCTAACAGACTTCAGCACCCCAAGGGCATTTCTATAGCCTGAATCGCTTTTGCATAGAATCCGGAATAAAAACCCCTTGGAAACATTTGTGCATGCAGGAAACCGGGTTGTGGTAAATGAGAGGAAAACATGGCAAAGTGTGCTAAGGTCTTTATCACAAAGCACTGGTATAGTGCAGAGAACTAAGAAGGGCAGGAAGGGAAAGGAATGAGTCGCAGCAGGGGTAGAGACAAGACCATCTCCCGGGATATGATCGAAGCATGTGCCGTCGATCTGTTCCAGTCAAAAGGGGTGGAGCAGACATCCATCAACGAGATTGTAAAAAAGGCCGGCATTGCCAAAGGAACGTTTTATCTCTATTTCAAGGACAAGGATGATCTCGTGGATACGGTTATCAGCCGTTATACCAGGGAATTTCTCGAACAGGTCATCATACCGTTTCAGGATGTAACGAAGATCAGCATCCTTTCTGATGCCATTATCGATTATTTCATGCAGAACAAGATGCTGCTCATCGAGCTCAGGAAGAATCTCCAGAGCGATAAACCCTATCCCTCCACCAGGGAGACCGTAAAAGGCTTTTCCGAAATCATTCTCCAGTATCTGAACCAGTATGAAGACTACCGGATCAGCAACTGGGAGGTATATACCAAGGTGGTCCTGGGGCTGATCCTGGATGTCTGTTACAAGGCCCTCATCGATGAAAAACTCTCTTCAACAGAAGAGGCAAAGAATATGCTGAGCGATCTTTTGAAACGGTTTTTCAGTTGCGAATAATTTTTCGCTTGCAATAATATGACCGGCGGTCATATTATTGCTGCTGACCTGTCTGATTTCATCCCGTCAAGCGGAAGAAACGGATTGTTTTATCTCAATGAATGACCAACGGTCATAAAATCAAGGAGGCGTATTATGAAGGCAACCTGGGATATACCGGAGGAACTGCTTGATAATGAGAGCGAATTTCGTAATGACTTTTACCAACGCTTTGTCCTTCGCAAGGCACAGCAACCACTTAAAATGAATGAGCAGGTGAGTAAGGATTATCTTTTTCCTACCTTTTACGGGGATGTCAGCTGTGCCATGGCTGTTCATATGTGCTCCTATGACAAAGCTGCTGCCCTGCTTGCCGAACAGTTGAGTCCCGACATCGTGCCGGTGAGAATGACCAGAGGCCGCGCACTCGTGGCTTTTTCCTGTTATGAATATAAAAAGGTCCTGGGCGTGCCGCCCTACAACGAGATTGCAATTGCCATCCCGGTGATGGTGAATCCCGGCATTTCGGTGCCGGTCCTGCCCATGATTATCGATAAGTTCAGCCGGTTCGGGTATTACATTGCGGGCATGCCGGTTACCAGCAAGGAGAATACCATCAGGGGCCGCAAGATCTGGGGGCTGCCCAAGGTAACCCAGGACATTGATATCTATCACGAAGCCGGTGAGTGCGTTGTCAAGGCCATGGATAACAACGGTGACGTATACCTGTCGCTTCGCATCCCCATGGAGGGAGAACCCACCGGGTTTGATGTTACATCGTACCTGTATTCGCAGCTGGATGGGAAACTCTGCCGGAGCAGAACAGACTTTAAGGCCACCTTCAATGTGAAAAAGAACATGCAGCTCCTGTTTAAAAAGGATGAGAAGCCCCAGCGTCCTTTCATAGAACTGGGACAGACTTCTTTCGCCCCGCTGTTGAAACGCCTCGAAATAGAGGAAACCCCGTTCCAGACAAGATATGCTCAGCATATGTCATCATGCTTCGATCTGCCCGATACACTCATGCCGGACTGGGCCCGGACTGTCCGGGTGAGCGACTATACCCTGAACGACGAGGCCAGTATGAAACTTACAGGCAGCGACTGGAAGATAGCCTTCTTCGGTGCAGGCTCCATAGGGGCATCAGTCGGGGGATGGGTGGCTCCCCACCACGAGAAGACCTGGTTCATCGATCAGGGAAAAATCCTCGATGCCCTCAAGACAAGCGGCATCACCGTGTATGAGGGCGACCGAAAGGAACAGAGTATAACCACGGTCCCGGTCAAGGTTATCGAGGACCTGACAAACCTCAAGGAAATGGATGTGATCGTCCTGGGTGTAAAGAATTACAGCCTTGAGGCAGTTGCCAAACTGATCAAGGATCACGCCAGAGATGATGTGATTATTGTTTCCATGGCAAACGGAATCGAAAACCAGACGATCCTGCCCAAGTACTTTTCCCGGGTGATCTACTGCGTCGTGAGCTACAATGCCTGGATGGATCAGCCCGTGGTTGTGGGTTATCAGAAAAAGGGGCCGCTTGTTCTGGGAACACCCGACAACAGCCTGCTGAGCGAGATGAACGCCATCAGTGATGTTTTCAACCAGGGAGTCGAAACCGTGATCACCGACCATCTTGACGACGCGGTACACTCCAAGATCGTAGTAAACCTCACCAATACCGTCACCACCCTGGTGGGACACGGTTTCAAAGAGATCTCGGACCTCGGCGCCTTTCAGAAACTCCTTACCAACACGCTGTACGAGGGGGTCAAGGTCGTCAAAGCCGCCGGCTACAAGGAATGCAAACTCGGCGGCATGCCCCCGTGGATTCTCTTCAAGGCCGGTGCACTGCTTCCCCAGCGCCTGACCCTGCCCATGTTCAAAAAGAATGTGGCCAAGATGGTCATGTCCAGCATGAGCCAGGATATTATTCAGCGCGGCGGGACAGAATCGGAGCTGGACTCCCTGAGCGGCTATATTGTGAGGCTGGCCGGACAATTTAACGTGGATGCGCCGTACAACGAGACCATCTTTGAGCTCGGCAGAGAACGGTTCGGCAAATCCGGCTTTGTCGCCATGGATGTCAGGGACGTGCTGGCAAAGGTGGAAGAAAGGATCAAGTGAAACAGGGCAGCGCAAGATGTAATTTCGAATATCGGATTTCGGATAGCGGATTTAAAAAAAATAATAACACTGTAGGAGCGGCTTTCAGCCGCGAGATTTTTTTTGATTGAAGAACCGGGTCCCCGCCTTCGCGGCTTCGTTTACAATTTCAAGCGTCGCAAGAGCTATGCCCGACAAGCCGCAGGGACGACCTTTTCATATATCCCGAACCCCAATTCTTGCATTGCTTTGTCCCAGAGATCATGAGCCCCAAGTCTTGCAAGAGACTTTGTGCCTTTGTGCCTCAGGCCATCCATGGCCTTCGCCCTGCGGGCGCGACTAAAGCGCGTCCAATTCGGCTGTCCTGCCGAATTGTGCCTCAGATCTTGTGCTGCTATGAGATTTTCTCTTTGTGCCTTAGATCTCGATCCCACCTTGCTCGCTCAGTTCACACCCTCACTACCGCAATCTTCAACGGGTGGCGATCGTCTTTTGCCGGGAAATCCTCCTCGGGTTTGATGATGGTGGTGTCTTGCAACGGCCTGCCCGCCTTTGCGGCACAACGCTTCATGATATCGAGCCAGGCTTCGAGGTCGACCTGGGGCACGTGGTTTGTGCACAGGATCTGTCCACCCGGTTTTGTCGCAAGTAAAGCGGGTTTGAAGATGCTTTGATAATCCCGCACCAGATCCACCGCACCAAAGGCGCTCTTTGCCCAGCGCGGCGGGTCCATTACCACAAGGTCGAACTCGCGGGCGGTGAGCTTCTTATATGATCTCCTGCGGCCTCTGCCTTTTATCGCCAGGCCTGCAAACTGCCGCAGGACCGGGAACACATCCTCATCAATAAAGGTCATTTTTTCCGCAGGTATCCCGTTCAAGGAGGCATTCTTCAGGCCGAATTCAAGGTGGGAGGAAGAAAAATCCACATTTATCACCTGGCGAGCCCCGCCAATGGCAGCACAAAGCCCGATACCGCAGGTGTAGGCAAAGAGATTCAATACGGACTTGTTCCTGCTTGCTCCGAGCATATAGCGTCTGGCTGCACGAAGATCCAGAAACAGCAGCGGGTCCTGGCCGCGGTGAAAGGGCTGAATGGTGTATCGCACGCCCATTTCCCTGCATTCACCGGGTGTTTCAGCACCAGTGCAGCGCTGTCTGCTCAGTGTCGAACCCTGGCTGGAACTGCGGTCGTGGTATACCATGAGAGGATCAAGCCCCAGCAACTCCTTCAGGCAGTGTTCAATAATGCTCAATTCTTCCGGTGTTAGGGGTTCATGGAATGTCTGCACCATGACCTGCTGACCATAGCGGTCTATGGTCAAGCCGTCTCTGCCTTCGACCGTGCCGTGAAAGATACGGTATGCATTCGTATCCTCCTGGTGAAGTCGATTGACCAGTGTCTGTCTTTTTGCGATTGCTTTGCCGAGCAGGTCAGCAAGAGGTGCATCCCCATTGCTGCGGTGCTTTTGTCCGGACGCCCCCGGATCGATAGTATTAGACATCATGCCAAAATAGTAGACTCGGCATCCCCTGGCAACCCAAAATCCGTTTGTGATGGATCATTGGTATTTTATCCGGCAGGAAAGCAAAAAAATAGGGAGCCATTGCAGCTCCCTTAAAGGAGGTTCTTTTTATGATCTTGATACTTAGATAAGGTCTCGACCCTCTTATATCAACCGGTCAATCCGGTTATTTTACATGACCCGGATTAAGCTGTTGTCTTTCCCGTGTTTATTAATCTCTCGCAGGATTTAATTTTCTGCTGCAGGTTGAAGATCCCGGAGCGGGTGCGGGGCTGTGAAAAAAATGAAAAAAGAAATGTAACTACTCAGTGCAACTGTAAGATAATAACCTGAACAGTTACTGAGAAATACGGTTCATCACAGTAAAGCATACCTGGATCATTGAGGAGCATACAAAAGGGATATC
>CAYRCP010000013.1:0-26616 GCA_964422755.1 uncultured Bacteriovoracaceae bacterium
TACGCCAGGCTTTGAGGTTTGGCGGTCGGGTCATCGTAACCGGCTGTCAGGCAGTTGTATATGCTGATGATATCAAAATGTTGTCAGATAAGGTGGAGGTGGTCCCCCCCGAGGAGATAGCCAGTCATCTCGGCGTTGATCTGCCCTTAAGCATCTCCGGGTTTGAAGGACATTCCCGGGCATTCGTGCAAGTTCAGGGCGGGTGCAATAATTTCTGCACCTACTGTATTGTTGCCTATGCACGGGGAAAGCCCTGGAGCAGAGCGTGGGAGGACATCGTCTCGGAAATCGACATGCTGGGCCGGAGCGGATATAATGAAGTCGTTATCTGCGGCATTAACATAGGCCTGTATGAAGGCGGCCTGGCTGCGCTGATACGCAAGATCCTTGCACGCACATCGATACCGAGGGTGCGCATCAGCTCGGTTGAACCCTGGACTGTGGAGGATGAGCTGATAGAAATAGTGAGCAGGGAGCCACGGGTGTGCAAACATCTGCACCTGCCTCTGCAGAGCGGTTCGGACATGATCCTGACTTCAATGAAAAGGCCGTATACGGCAGACTACTACCAGGAGCTCATACGCAAGGTCAGATCAGCTTCACCAGATATCGCCATCGGCTCCGACATCATGGTGGGTTTCCCCGGGGAAGATCAGGCATGTTTTGGAGAAACATACAGGTTGCTGCAGGATTTGGGTATTACCTATCTGCACGTGTTTCCCTATTCAGCGAGGCCAAAGACGCCCGCAGCCACGTACCCCGATCAGGTAGATGCTGCAGTGAAAAAGAATCGTGCCAGGATACTGCGGGACCTGTCTCAGAAAAAGAGGGAGGCCTTTATTCGATCACAAGTAGGTATGATCGGGGATATAATTGTAACGCACACAGACAACGACTGCTTCAGCGGTATTACCTCAAATTATCTGCGGGTTCAGGTTGCCGGTACCGCTTCGATGCATGATCTGGTGAGGATCTGCCTTACCGGATACCACGGCGGGGTGATCACGGGGAGGGTCTGTGGATAATCAGCAGATTATCGATGCCCTTCTGGAATTGGCAGACGGACTCGAGATTCTGGACGATAATCCGTTCAAAGTGCGGGCGTATCGCAAGGCGGCACAATCCATTGAAGCCTTGGATATGCCGGTGCGCGAGCTTGTTGACAGGGGAGAGATTTCCCGGATAGACGGGGTGGGCAAGGCAATAGCAGACAAGATCGAGGCCTGGGTGATCCGCAGTGACTTTTCTGCTCTTGAAGAGGTCCGCTCCCGAATCCCAAAGGGCATCGATGAGCTTCTCAAAATCCCCGGGCTCGGGATAAAACGCTTGCGGCTTCTTCATGAGCAACTCGGGATCAACACGCTTGAGGATCTGCGGGATGCCTGCAGGCAAGGCCTGATCTCCGGAATAAAGGGGTTTTCCCAAAAGAGGGTTGTTGCCCTGGAAGATGCTGTTGAAACGGTTATCGGGTACCGGGGTAAGTATCGTATCGATACGAGTCTTGAGTATGCCGGAGATATTCTGAATAGATTAGGGGATGCAGGCCTTCATGCCGAACTCTCGGGCGAATGCCGCAGGAGAATGGAGGTAATAACCGCCATCGATGTATTGGTGGAGATGACCCCTCGGGTCAAAGAAGTGATACGCACCTGTCTGCCGCAAGTCCAGGAGAGCGATGACAGAGGGATGATCCCGGCCCAGCCGGAGAATAAAAGGCCGCCTGTCAGCTTGAGCCTGGTTGAAAAAAAAGATTTTGCCCTGGCCATGTTTTTTGCAACCGGTTGTGAAGAACATGTAGCGCGTATGAAACAGCGTGCCAAAAAGATGCAGTATTCACTGAACGATACGGGTATGTTCAGCAGGGATGAGCGTATCGAAATCCGGGACGAACAAGATATCTACCACGTGCTTGACCTCCCCTATATTCCCCCTGAAATCAGGGAAGAGGCCGCGGCTGCTTTCTACGAGCAGGATTATCATATCCCCCGACTCCTTGAGGAGGATCAGATCAAGGGGACCGTGCATAACCATACGACATTCAGTGACGGAAAAACCCCGTTGAAAGAACTGGTGATCAAAGCTCGCGAGATGGGGTATGCCTGGATAGGGATCTCGGATCACAGCAAGAGCGCATACTATGCCGGCGGCATGAGTCTGGATGACATAAAAAGGCAGCACAGAGAAATCGAGGAGTTAAACAGAACTATAGAGGGGATTACCATACTGAAGGGCATCGAATCCGATATTCTCCGGGACGGAGCTCTCGATTATCCCTCTGAGGTGCTGGCCGCGTTTGATTTTGTGATTGCGAGCATCCACTCCCATATGGATATGGCCCGTGACAAGATGACTCACCGGATTGTTCAGGCATTGAAAAACCCTTTTACCTCTATATTCGCCCATCCGACAGGGAGATTGCTTCTCTCGCGGGAGCCGTACAAGGTGGACCTCGATGTTGTGCTGGCCGAGGCGCTGAACAACCGTGTAGCAATTGAACTCAATGCCAATCCCATTCGGCTCGATATCGACTGGCGGCTCATACCGGGATTTACCCGCGCGGGCGGGAAGGTTGCCATCGGCCCCGATGCCCATGTAGCAGGCGGGCTGCTCGATATGCGCTATGGGGTGATGATGGCGCGCAAGGGTCTCCTCACGCCGGATGCATGCCTGAACACCTGTGATGTAAGGGAGATAAGGAGAGTTCTTAAACGTCCATGAAGATTGAATGCAGAGCTGTATCTTATCGCTATGATGTGCCGGGAGATGAATGGGCCATCCGGGATATCGATCTTGACATTACCCAGGGAGAAAAGATCGCCATTATCGGACCTGCCGGCTCGGGCAAGACAACACTGATTGAACTCCTCGATGCGCTGATCCTGCCTACGCAGGGTGATGTGCTCTATGATGGCAGCAGCATCCGCGATCTCAGCCGTGCAAAACAGCTCACATCGATTCGCAGGCGCATAGGGGTATTATTCCAATTCCCCGAGCACCAGTTTTTTCACGAGAGTGCCTATGAAGAATTGACCTTTGCCCTGAAGAATTTCGTTGCGCTGGAGGCCGGTGAGATCGAGGAACAGGCAAGGCAGATGATGAAGCGGTTTCATCTGGATATCGAGAAGCTCAAGATGATTTCTCCCTTTAATCTGAGCTCAGGGGAAAAGAGAAAGCTGGCGCTGGCTTCAGCCCTGATGACCTCCCCGGAGGTGCTCATCCTGGATGAGCCTACAGCGGGTATGGATGCCCTGGGGCGAAAGGAGATTATCAAGATCATTTCTTCCTTCACCGATACGACGGTGATCCTTGTCACCCATAACCAGGAGGATTTCTTAAGTATTGTGGACCGGGTCATCGGTATATCCAAGGGGGCAAAGGTCATGGATGTAGAAAGGGACGAGCTGGTTGATCATCTTGCAACAATGGATGAGGCAGGCATCATCCCTCCGCTGGTACTGACGGTTCAGCACTGGCTGAAAGAATCCGGATGCTGGCCGGATCGCAGGTATTTTGATATGGATGATCTCATTGCGTTCTTCAGGCGGGAGATTTCTCTGAAAAAATAGCATTCCTTGAAAGGGCGTTATCCCCGGCGGCTTGACCGGGTCTCCGATTTTTACATATTGACTATTCATGGGCAGGATCTTAATGTTATCTATAGGAGGAATGATTCATGACAACCTTCCTGGAGATGAAAGTGGCAGGTATCGCCCTGGATCCCACCAATAATGCCCCCATTGTGGTGCTCAGAGATGTGAACGGCAAGTATGTTCTGCCCATCTGGATAGGCATCATGGAAGCAAGTGCCATTGCCGCTGCCATAGAAGGAATACACTACTCCAGGCCCATGACTCATGATCTGTTCAAATCCATGCTTGACACCCTTGGTGCTACGATTGAGAAAATTGAAGTGGTCGATATCAAAGACAATGTATTCTATGCGCTGATCAATATAGAGATAGATGGAGTACAGTTTAAGATTGATGCACGGCCATCCGATGCCATTGCAATAGCCCTGCGGACACAATCCCAGATCTTCGTTGCAGACCATGTGATCAAGGATGCGATACGGGTGGATACGAGTAAGGATTCAACAGGAAAGATCATTGTGGGTTTTGAGAAGGACAAAGACAAGCTCAAAGAGATTCTGGAGAAGATGAATCCCGAGGACTTTGGCAAGTTCAAGGCATAATCCGCCTGGCGGTGATTTTTTTCGTAAATCGAAGGTCCTCTGGCAAACCGTTTGGAACGGATAATCTCAGGCGAGTAATGTATGCGTTCTTTCGCCCAATCGGGCTGTTGCCGCGGGTTTGACAGACAATATTATTGCCCGATCTTTTTAATTATACGATAACATAGCAGAAAATTTCATAGAATGTGACATTTTTACGCTGTTTTTTGTTGATAGATCGTCTCTCATTGTGTATCTTTAAGTACGTATTATGTATTGTCATTCAACTTCACAGCTAAAGGCAAAAAAGATCAGCAAGGCCATATTCCAGACTATGGTGGAAAAGGCCAGTGATGGTATCTTTGTTTATCAGGACCACCGGTTTTTCTATGTAAACCCCGCCTTTGAGAAGAGTCTAGGCTATAATCAAAACGACCTCGAACACATGGGTCTCAAGGACGTAGTCCGCCCCGAGACTGCAGAGATGATTGAAGAGCGCTACTGCAGGCGGATACGAGGAGAGCAAGAACCTGATCGATACGATGTCGTCTTCCTCACGAGAAACGCTTCCGAACGTATCATCGCTCTTTCCCCGTCAGTGATCACGCTGGGAGGAAAGCCGGCAACGCTGAATATCGCCAGGGATATAACGCAAAGAAAGAACATGCTGGAGCATCTGGAATCATCCAATCAGTTCCTTATGGGGCTGATCGAAAATTCCAGTGACGCCATTATTGCCACCGATTTTACCGGAAACCCCCTTATCTTTAACAAGGCGGCCGAAGAGATTACCGGTTACACCGCCGAAGAGATGATCTCGAAGAAGATTTCCATGGATGAGTTCATGGGTGAAGGGGAACGCAGGAGGATTATCTCCATACTCAATAAAGGAACTGCGGAAAATCCCTACCGGCTCGTCGCAGAAGAGACGTCCCTGCATACCAAGGACGGAGAGCTGATACCCATATCGCTGTCGGCTTCTTACGTATATCAGGGCGGCAGACCCATAGCCGGGATAAGTATATTTCGAGATCTTCAGCCCATAAAAGAAGTTCAGGAAAGGCTCAAGGCATCAGAACAGAAATACCGGATACTCGTGGAAAATGCCAATGACGGCATCTTTGTCTACCAGGATCATGTCTTTAAATATACAAATCCCAAGTTCAGGGAAATGCTGGGCTATAATGAGGAAGAACTCGCCCACATGGGGTTTAAGGACATTGTCCGTCCAGAACTTGCCGACCTGATAGAGGGACGGTATGTAAAACGCATATGCGGCGAAGCGGTTCCCGAGCGCTATGATATCGCCCTGTTAAGTAAGGATGGTGAGTGGAAGGCCTTTGAGTTCAATCCCTCGATTATAGAATATGAGGGCAGGGTGGCAACACAGAACATCATACGAGACATCACCCAGAAGAGAAAGGCGCAAAAGGCGCTGAGGGCTTCCGAGGCAAGATACCGGGCTACGGTGGAGCACACCGGAACCGCCATCATGTTGTTGGAGGAAAACCGGACCATGGCCCTGGTAAACAAGCAGATGGAGATTTTGAGCGGCTACAAGCGAGAGGAGATGGAGGGTAAGATGCCCTTTACCCGCATCGTACATCCGGATGACCGTGAGCGCATGGTAGGGTATCACCAGGCGCGAAGGGAAAGAGAAAAAAATGTCCCGAGTGAATACGAATTCCGGTTTGTCGACAGGCAGGGCAATGTCAAGGACTCCTTTATTACCATCGGCATGATCCCCGGGACAAAACAGAGCATTGTTTCCATTATGGACATTACGGATATAAAATATATGGAACGGGAGCTCGAAAAGACGCGGAAAATGGCTCTGCTGGGGGAGATGTCAGCACACGTGGCACATGAGGTGAGAAATCCGCTCCAGCAGATCAAGACCGGGGTTGAACTGCTCCTTCATTCCAAGGGGCTGGATGAGCGGCAGAAAAAACTCTTTGAAGGCGTGACCAACGGGATTGATAACCTGGAAGATTTCGTGACACAGGTACTGGACTGGACCCGGTCAGGCAAGATCAGGCCGAAGCCCTACAGTATACGCAATATCATTGAAGGCCTCCTGTTCAATCGCAGTGAACAGTTCGGGGCTCAGGGTATAGAGGTGATAACCGCCTTTGACCGAGACCATGACACCATTATCGTTGACGGGGTTCAGCTCAGACAGCTCATGGAGAACCTGATTGACAATGCGCTGGATGCAATGCCCGGGGGCGGTACCCTGTCTATCTCGACCTCCTGTGTACCCGGTGACGACAAGCGCATAGACGGCGATATGCTCGTGATCCATATCGAAGATACCGGGTGCGGCATTGAAGAAGAAGATCTCGTGCGCATCTTCCTGCCGTTCTTTACGAAGAAATCAAAGGGAACCGGGCTCGGGCTGGCACTGGTGCAGAAGATCGTCGATATGCATCATGGGCAGGTTGAGGCGATGAATACCGGGGGCGGAGCAAAATTTGTCATACGGCTTCCCCTGGACCAACCTTTGTTGCAGGAGTAAGAAGGACAATTCCGCGCTAAGCGTTCATAGGGGAGAACGAAGGGTTTATCGGCACTGATATGGATGAGCTTTCAAATAACAAAAAGAAAATCCTGATCGTCGATGACGAGCAGGTCTTCCTTGAGCAGTTAAAGGATGCCCTCGATCATTCGAGTCTCGATGTGCTTGTCGATACGGCACATGATGGCCTCGATGCCCTGGAAAAGCTTCATGGGACACACCACGATATCGTTATCACCGACCTGAAGATGCCGAGAATGGATGGCTATGAACTGCTCAGGGAGATTCAAAAGAAATATCCTTCAACCTATGTTGTGGTGATCACTGCCTTTGGCAGCGTTTCAGGCGCGGTGGAGGCGATGCGATACGGGGCATACGACTTTTTAGAAAAGCCGTTCAAAATGGATATGCTGGAGCTCTCGCTCACAAAAGTCATCAGGCAGCAGGAGATCTTACGGGAGAATATCGAATTAAAGGGCCAGATCAGGCAGTATTCCGAAGGGCTGGACCAGATGGTGGGGGCTAGTCCGAAGATGCTCAAGCTCTACGATCAGATCCTGACCGCGGCCGATACCGATCTTACCGTGCTTATTCTCGGGGAGACAGGTACGGGCAAGGAGCTCGTGGCACGTTCGATTCACTCCCGGAGCGACAGGCGTGCAAAGCCTTTTGTGACGATAAACTGCGCAGCAGTACCGGAGAACCTTCTCGAATCGGAGTTTTTCGGACATGAAAAAGGGGCATTCAGCGGTGCTATCTCTCAGCGGATCGGAAAATTTGAAAAGGCACATACCGGAACGCTGTTTTTGGATGAGATCGGCGATATCCCGCTGGAACTGCAGGCCAAGATCCTGCGTGTTATTGAAGACGGGAAGATAACGCGCCTGGGAAGCAACAAGGAGATAGAACTGGACTTCAGGGTGATCTGCGCAACAAACCGGCCCATACAGAATATGATCAAAAAAGAGCTCTTCCGCGAGGATCTCTTCTACCGGATAAGTGTCTTGCCCATTATCATACCGCCCCTGAGGGAGAGAAAGGACGACATCTCCCTGCTGGTAGGCCATTTCATAAAAAAATATGCAAAGAAGCTGGGGTCAAAGGTCAAAGGTGTCTCTCCTGAAGCGATGCAGCAGCTTCTGGCCTACTCCTGGCCGGGCAATATCCGGGAGATCGAAAACCTTATCCAGCGGGCAATGGTGTCTACCCGCTCGGAGCGTATAGAATATTTCCCCGGCCCGGCAGGCATGGAGCAGGAAAGTGCCGTACCCATGATGGGGGGCAGCAGCGACGAGCCGACAATCTGGGTGGATGTGGCAGAAGGGGCACAATTCCATTCCATCAAACAATCCATTATCGAGCAGTTTGAGAGAAAGTATCTTGCCCATCTGCTCAAGAAGCACAACGGTGTCATTGCCGAGGCTGCACGGGAATCAGGGCTGAACTACAAGACATTCTATTTGAAGGCCGAAAAATACCACCTGTCAAAAAAGAGAAACGGATAAAGAGCCAAACAAGAGTTGTCCTGAGCCATCGAGCGCATAGGAAAACAGAATCCGGGAGACAGGCTGACAGGCTGAAGACGATAAGACTGTAGGCTGCAGGTGTTTAGGCTGTTAGAAAGACAGACATTTAAACTGTAGGCTTTTAGGGTCTTGGTTTTTAAGGCTTATAATGGAATGACAATTGCAATCCAAAGCCTAACAGCCTTCAGCCTATAGCCTAAAATGCTCATCCAAAGCGCCCCAAGGGCATTTCTTTCAGGGCACCTACAGTCTAGATAAAATCTCCCAAGGGCATTACCGCCTGAATTCCTTTTGCATAGAATTCAGTATCCATAAATAAAATCATTGTGAAGCTGTTTTCATCCTTGATATCGGTATTCAAAGTTTATAAACTCTTGTTTATGTAAGTCATGCATGATGGAGGAGCGCAGTATGGGATATCAGGACATACACTATGAGCTCTCGGCAACCCTGCGAAGAGATGATGCACTCGTTGTCGTTGATCTGCAGTATGATTTCATGCCGGGCGGGGCTCTGCCGGTTGACCAGGGCGATACCATCGTCAGCGGCGTGAATACGCTGATGCAGCTCTTTGGTGACTCCGGTGCAACGGTGGTTCTCACCCAGGACTGGCATCCTGCCGGGCATCACTCCTTCGCATCGGCCCATGAGGGCAGGAACCCCTATGATCTCTATGATGCCCCGGGGCTGGGGCCGGTTCTCTGGCCCGATCATTGTGTCCAGGGATCTGCTGGAGCTGATCTTCATCACGAGTTGAAGACTTTTCTGGCCCATGCCATCATCCGCAAAGGCTATCACAAGGCCATTGACAGCTATTCCGGCTTTGTTGAAAATGACCGGCAGACCTCGACAGGGCTCGACGGTTATCTGGGAGACAGAAACGTCCGCCGGATCTTTGTGTGCGGTCTCGCACTTGACTATTGCGTGTTCTACACTGCCGCAGATGCCCTGAATAAAGGCTATGAGGTCTATGTGGTAGCAGACCTCACGAAAGCGGTTGCCTCTCCGGACGACAGTGTTGCACGTGCCGTCGAAACCATGACTGCTGCCGGTGCGAAGTACATCTGTTCATACGCATTGCAGCAGGAGAAACCATAGGCAGCAGGGCGCAGGATAATCGAGATAAGTATCACCGAATTGTCCGGCCGCAACTGCTCTTGTGAAGATCAGCCTTTATGGTTATCACCGGCTACTGAATGCTGGAGCGTCTTTGAGCAAGATCCTCTGATTCGACTGTTTCGGCGTGCATGATCAGGTTGTTGATATCGAGGATGAGGGCTACGGTGCCGTCCCCCATGATGGTTGCGCCTGATACCCCTTCGATATTTTTCAGGATTTTGCCCAGGTTTTTGATCACGGTCTGGTGTTCGCCGATGACCTTGTCCACAACGAAACCGACCCTGCGCTCGTTGATCTCGGTGATAACGATCTGCTCTATCTCGGGTTGCGACTCATGGATGGAAAAGACCTCGCGCAGATAGATATAGGGAACAATCTCCTCGCGCACCTTGATAATGTGACGGCCATGGGCGTCGCGTTTATCTTTTTGGGAGAGTTCCACGCACTCTACCACCGCGCCCAGGGGGATGACGAAATAATCCCCTCCTATGGTCACGAGCAGGCCGTCAATGATTGCCAGGGTCAGGGGGAGTTTGAGGGTAATGGTCGTACCGGCACCTTTTTCACTGCTGATGGATACCGAGCCCCCGAAGGATTCAATGCTGCTGGTTACTACATCCATGCCGACCCCTCTGCCGGAGACACTGGTGATATTCTTTGCGGTGGAGAATCCCGGTGCGAGGATGAGCTCAAAGATCTCTTTTTCACTCAAGACAGCATCCGGTGAGATGATTCCCTTATCAATTGCCTTTGCCCTGATGGCATCAGTATCAAGGCCGGCACCATTATCGTGAACCGATACGAGTACGTGTGCTCCGGAATGTACCGCAGACAGGCAAATATTCCCTTGAGGTGTTTTACCTGAAGTTGTACGGACCGCGGGAGACTCGATCCCATGGTCGATACTGTTGCGTATGAGATGAACGAGGGGGTCGCCTAATTTTTCGATGACGGTCTTGTCCAGCTCTGTCTCAGCACCTTCAGTGGTGAAGTTGATCTGTTTGCCCAGATCTGCGGAAAGATCGCGGACCAGTCGTTTGAACTTGGCAAACATTGTTCCGATGGGCAGCATCCTGATGCCCATGGTATTATCTCTTAACTCGGCAATGAGCCGCTCTACTTCCTCGGCGATCGTCACAAGGTCCGGATCATTCTTTTGATTGGCGGTTTGTGTAAGTCGTGCCTGTATTGTTACCAGTTCACCAACAAGGTCAACGAGTGCATCGAGTTTGTTCGATGCAACCCTTATACTTGAAGAAGTATGATCACCGGTGTTGCGGTTTTTGCGCATTGTTCTGACATGTTCCTGTTCAGCAAGCGCTGATTGGACATCCGCTGTATCAACCGAGCCGGCATCGACGAGCATCTCGCCGATTCGCTTTTGTTTGCCCAGTATACGCTCAAGTTCCGCCAGAGAGATATCACCACGATCAAAGAGGATTTCACCAATGCGCTTATAGTCTTCTTCCTCGATACCGATTTCGTCGATAACATCGACGGTAACATCGCTCATGTCTTCGACAAAGATGAAGACATCTCTGATTTCGTTGAGTTCCCGGGAGGTGGTGAGGATGATATCCCACGATACATAACAGGCTTCAGGGTTCATTTCCTTAAGGTCGGGGATGTTCTGCATGTGGCACACAACCTTGTTGTCTCCGAAGGCCCTCAGTTCGTTCAGCAATAAAATCGGGTTTGTCCCGTTTGCAAAGAGATTTTCACGGGGAATGAATCGGATACGGTAGGTAACCTCATGGCCGTCCGGATCCTCATGGGCAGCGGGCAGGGATGAATCTGTCGAATTCGATGCCGCATCTTCGTCATCAACCGGGATGAGTTTTCGGAATGCAGCGGTGATATTGTCCAATGCGGATTTCTCAACAATCCCGTTCCCCTGCGATGCATCCAGCATGGCCTTGATCTGATCGCAGGCGGAGAGTGTCAGGCTCACGAGATCTTCACTTACCGCCAGTTTGTCTTCCCGTATATAATCATACACCGTCTCGATGGTGTGCGTGAACTCTGCAATATCATCGAATCCGAACATCGCTCCGGATCCCTTGATCGTGTGCATCGCACGGAAGATCCGGTTCACCAGATCGTTATCATGAGCGTTGTGTTCCAATTCCATCAGGGCATCTTCGAGTTCGGCCAAAAGCTCGTATGCTTCTTCCAGATAAGCTTGTTTTCCTTCATCCATGTCTTTCCCCTTATGCTGTTTTCCTCAGCCGATCAGTTTTTTTACGACCCCTACGAGTTGTTCGGGTTTGAATGGTTTCACGATCCAGCCGGTTGCCCCTGCCTGTCTTCCCTCATCCTTTTTCCCTGCGTGGGATTCTGTCGTGAGCATGACAATCGGAGTAAACCGATACTGTGAGTCTGCCCTCAAGGCTTTAATAAGACCGATCCCGTCCATATTCGGCATGTGCAGGTCTGTGATCACCAGATCCACTTTGCCGCCCTGTATCTTTGCAAGTGCGTCATTGCCGTCAGAGGCCTCGATCACTTCATAGCCCTCTTTTTTCAGGGTAAAGGATACCATTTGACGGATACTTGCAGAATCATCAACACTCAGAATTCTTTTAGCCATTCAGTCCTCCTGTAATCATGATCATGTGCTGTGAAACTCCATACCGCACGCCGATCGGTCTACGGCCGAGTCGATAATGGTTTTATTGATTATCGCGGTGGAGGCACCCAGGATTTCCATATCTTTATGATGTTCCCTGAAGGTCTTATGTGCGGCGCAGAGTACCTGTATGCCTGCAAGATCAATGGACGTGATTTTTTGCACATCAATAATGAGATGATCCGTTTTCTCCAGTGCTTCAATCAGGATCTCCTTGAAAGAGCATGCATGTTCGATGGTAAGACTACCCTGGGCAAGAAGTATTTTTCCCTCTGGCGAATCTTTCAGTTGAAATTGTCCCATTGTGCCTCTCCTTTTCATTTCCTGTGCTCGTTATTTCCTAAAACAGCTCCACGTTTTCTCCGAGTTCATCAGGAGATTCGTTGATAGTATCCTCGGCAGGGGGGGCATATTGTTCCAGGTACTTCATATGAATCTCCCGCTCACTCTCCATGGTATAGAGTTTGTCAAAATCCGCGAGATAGGCCTTATATTCAGAGGTCTTTTCTTCGGGGATCAGGACTGAGGCTTCCCCCATCAGCTCTTGCATCCGGTCTTGCAGGTTCTTCAGGATGTTCTCAACCTTTTCCTGAATGGTTATCTCTCCAATGGTGGAGCGAATATCGTTTATAAGCGATTCCCCCAGAGAGTTCATATCGGTGATGGTGGATAAAACGCGTTCATTCACCTGGTGGAGAGAGGTGATGATTTCATGCAGGTTGTTCATCATTTCCTGTACCTGTTCTTTCTGGCTTCGCTGTATCTCTGCGATGTCCGTGTCAAAGCCTTGTGCAACATGTATGATCTCGGAGAGCATGTCTGCGAGATTTTTTGTGTCGATCCTGGATTTTTCAGAAAGATCGTAAATCCCTCCGGAGATCGTATCCAGGGCGGCGCCTTCCCGGCCCATATGTGCCGCTTTGATTCGGGAATTCAATGCTATGAGCTGAAGGTTCTGTCCCATATATTCAATGTCCTGTATGAACAGAGACATCTCAGATACCATATCACTCACCAGGGTCATGGTGCCGGTGAGCCGCATTTGTTCCTTTATGTTTTTATCAAGACTCGTGATAACGGTTGTGATCCCGGAATCAATGTCTTCCATAAACCCCATTCCTTCGAATTCAGATGCCCAGGCAACCTTCTGTGTCTCTCCAAGAATTTCTTCTACGCCCTGATCCAGGATGTTCAAATTTTCGACAATAGTTGAAACAGCCGGGATAAACTCATTCTGTGATTGACCCAGCTGTGCAATCTGAAGCGAACACACATCGGTGATGATCGATGCCTGTGTTGAAATAGAGTGCTCTCCACCACAGATGGACGCATTGAGATTGTCAAGGATCTCTTTTACATGTTCGATCTGTTGGCGGGTAATATCATGAAATTGCAGGGATGAGACAATGTCTCCGATGCTGTCGGTAATACCCTGGGATCTGTCTGCTATGAGTTTGGCGGACAGTGTTGCCGAAGTATTCTTCTGTTCAAGCATCATATGATTCCTGAGAGTGTTTTCAAGCATTAACCGGACCTGATCTCGCTGGTTTTTCTGCGAGGCCGTAATTTCTGACATGGCTTGATGAATCAATGCCAGCAGTTCCTGCGATTTCAGCTTAATGTATGAAGATTTTTCATCGATGCGCTGCGAGAGTTTTTTCACGTCATCGGTCAGGCTTGCAAAACCGGTATCATTGTTAAAGACATGGGCATTCTCCACCCGGGTGCAAAAGCCCAGCATGCTCAGGTTCAATACCAGCATCTTGAATCCGTCCAGATGAGATATCGCTTTCCTGAGGGTACAGATATATTGTTTAAGGATGTTTAAGATTTTTGTGAAATGCTCCTCTGATTTGCCGAGATGATGCTGTAATTCTTCGAGGATCTCCGCGAGTCTTTGTGCAGAGGCGGAAATCTCATCCCCGGTCATGAGCTCGACAACAGCAGAAGACATCTCAGACATGTTATTGGAACGGGAGTAGAAGTCCTGGAGTTTTTCTCCGATGTCGAGGAAGTCCTGTTCCGTTGAAACGGTAAGGCCGCAAAGCTTGTCTGCAACATCGGTAAGGGTGCAAGACCAGTTTTGTGTGAGTTCATGGTGGTCTTTCTCCTCAGCCTTGCTGCGGAATCCTGTTTTCAGGTTCTTTATCCAGTCAGTCATGTTCATAGTATAAGTCCATTTTATTGAAGGTTGTATTTCATCATGATTTCTCTTGAAATGGCATCGAGCCCCATCACCTTATCAACCCCGCCATGTTTTATGGCCTCGGCCGGCATGCCGAATACGATGCAGCTGCTTTCATCCTGAGCAATGGTATAGGCGCCGGACTCATGCATTTCCAGCATCCCCTTTGCCCCGTCATCTCCCATGCCGGTCATGATAACGCCGATGGCGTTTCTTCCCGCGTAGCGGGCGGCAGAGCGGAACAGGACATCCACTGACGGCCGGTGGCGCGAGACCAGCGGACCGTCCTTGACCTCGACATAGTACCTCGCACCGCTGCGTTTGAGCAGAAGATGCCTGTTTCCCGGTGCGATCAGTGCATGGCCGGGAAGGACGGTATCATTGTTTGCCGCCTCTTTTACCGTGACCTGACACAGGCTGTTGAGGCGCTTTGAGAATGCTGCAGTAAATCCCTCGGGCATGTGCTGTACGATGACGATGCCGGGGCAGTCTGCCGGCAGGGCCTCGAGAAACACCCGTAATGCCTCTGTGCCTCCTGTTGACGCCCCCACGGCAACCACCTTCTCGGTGGTTTGCAATACCGTATCCGTTTTTGGCTTTGCAAGCACTGCATCCGCACTGATCTTTGGCGTCGCAAGCACGGTGTCGAAAACTTTCCGCCCGGCCCGTACCCGGGAAGCGGCAACAACAGCGTCGCAGATAATGGTTTGTGATTCCTTGAGCATCTGCTTCGTTCCCAGGGCAGGCTTGTGTATGACCTCGGCTGCTCCGAATTCCAGAGCCTTCATGGCAGTCTCCGTCTCTTTGCCCGCAAGGGATGAACAGATGACCACCGGGATGGGGTGCTGGTTCATGATCTTTTTCAGAAAGGTCAACCCGTCCATCTTCGGCATCTCAATATCCAGCGTGATCACATCGGGGGTAACACGGCTCATTTTTTCTGCCGCTGCATACGGGTCCGGGGCGACCCCGATAACCTCTATTCTCGGGTCACGGGACAATATCTCGGAGAGTGTCTGACGTACCAGAGCGGAATCATCGACAATCAATGCCTTGATTTTTTTCATAGCGTTCTCCTGCTGTCTGGCAATGTCATGGTGACATCGGTTTTGTTGACAAACTTGGCAAAGACATCTCCGGTGAGCGTGTTGAAGATCACTTTGCGGCCCTTGTTTCCGCCCACGTTCCATGCTTTGAGCTTCAGACGGCTCTTCTCGATTGTTTTGATTGCCATATCGATATTCTTTTTTCCCACGGAAACGGGACGGTTGCCGGTGGTGCCGTGAATAAACATCTCAGCCCCGCCGAACATCTTCACCTCGATATCATGGGGCTTGATCCCGCTAGTGGCAAACTGGTGGAGCATCCATTCAATGGATGTATCAACATACTGGAACGTATTTCTGGTTCCCTGCGTCTTGTTTGTCGCCTCAGCACTACTCGGCAGGACCGCATGGCAGATGGCGGCAAGCTGTGAGTTATTATGGTACATGGTTACGCAGATACACGAACCGAGTACGGTGGTGACCATGATAGGCTCCCGTGAGAAGTGGATCTCCCCCGGTTTAAGGTAGCAGGTGTGCAATGATGCGCTGCCGGCCGCCAGCATTCTACAACCTCCTGGACACCGTGTTCGCAACGGTCTCCAGCGGTACATTCATGCCGGTTATGGATTCGGAATGACCTGTGAAGAGATATCCTCCGGGTATCAGGTGGTTACACAGCCGGTTGATGACCTTTTCCTGCGTGGGCCGGTCGAAGTAGATGAGGACGTTTCTGCAGAAGATCACATCCATCTTTTCGCGCATGCCGAAATCTCCGGCCATGAAATTCAATCTCCGGTAATTAACCTGTGCCCTCAGCTCAGGAACGATTCTCACCTGTTTTCTATCCCTGTTTTTGCTGCGCATGAGGTATTTTTTTCTGAGCGCAGCGGGGACCGGCTGAATCCGCTCTTCATCATAGATGCCGTCACGAGCCCTGTCGAGCATGCGGGTGGAGATGTCAGTTCCCAGCACGGCGTAGTGAAACCCATGAGCCTTGTGCGAAAATTCATCGAGAATCATGGCCATGGTATAGGGCTCCTCACCTGAGGAACATGCAGCAGACCAGATCATGAACGGTCTTCTGATGCCGCAGCCTTTCGTATTGATAAGTTCGGGCAGGACGTGTTCAAGGAGAAACTCGAAGTGTTGCGGTTCCCGGAAAAAGTCGGTTTTATTGGTGGAGACTACATCGATCATATGAACCAGTTCGTTTGCCACTCCTTCAGGGCTGAACAGATAGGTGCAGTACTCCCCGAACGAGTCGAAGCCTATGGCCCGCAGCCTTTTCTGCAGCCTCGCTTCCAGCATGGTTTTTTTGGAGAGCGGCATCTTGATGCCGCTCTCGGTGTAGATAAACTCGCTCAGGCGCTCAAAGAGCTCCCTGCTCATATGTGCACGCACATTCATGGTTTCGTTCATACTACTCATCTTTTCACAATTCTCTGGCAGTCATACGCATTCAACCGCCGGTTTGTTGGTGGACCGGCAGTTGAATGCAAAGATGCCGGCTTTCCCTCTACAAAGAATGTTCTACGGCTTCCTTGGTTCCATGCCCATTTTCCATGCCGGGAGGCATTTGGCCTGCCTGGCTGAATACAGCCAGCTCATCGGCGGAAAACACCTTGTCGATGTCAAGGATCATGATGAACTCTTCTTCGCGCTTGCCCATACCCTTGAGGAACTCGGTGTTCAGCCTGGTGCCGATCTTGGGGGCAGGCTCGATATTTTCCGGTTCGAGCTCGATGACCTCATGGACAGAATCTGCCAGTACGCCGAGTATGGTTTCCTCTCCATCTACATCGATCTCGCTGATGATGATGCGGGTATTGACCGTTTTCTCCGTATTCTTGATGCCGAACTTCATATTCAGGTCCACTACCGGTACCACGGAGCCGCGCAGGTTGATCACGCCCTTCATGAAATCCGGCGTCTGGGGCACTTTGGTTATTCTCGTAAAGTCTAAGACTTCCCGTACCTTGGATATATCCAGTGCAAATTCCTCCTCATCCAGCTTGAATGAGAGATACTGGGTGGTTTGAGTTATTCCTTCAACATTCATGATTATCTTCCTTTCTTCTCCAGGGGTTCTTGTCCTTTAGACACTGTGTTTCCTGCCGGTTCATCAGGCCACGGGCCCCGGGGTGAAAGCTGTATGAATCAATGAGAATCACTTCCACTGCCCGGGTCCCGGTGCCTTGGGGCATGGTGTTAATACCGTTCAAAATCTTCGTCCCGTGCATCGGTCTTGGCCTGCTCGTCACTGAGATCAATGAGCACTCCTGCATGCCTTGGAGCACTTGAAGAAACGCAGGAGGTCTCCGGATGCTTCAGGATTGACTTGTTGGCGGAGGATGATTTGACGTGCTGTATCTTTTTGAAGGTTGCCTCTTTCCCGCTTTCACTCTCGTTGATCTTGAAGAACTGTATGGTCTCCTGGAGCTGTAACGCCTGGCTGGATAGCTCTTCCGATGTGGAAGACATCTCCTCGATAGCCGATGCGTTCTGCTGTACTACCTGATTGAGCTGCTGAATGGCGGAATTGATCTGTTCTGCTCCGCTGTTCTGCTCATTGCTGGCTGCAGTGATCTCCTGCACCAGCTGGGCTGTCTTGCCGATATCCGGTACGATCTGGGTAAGAAGGGTGCCTGCCTTTTCCGCCACCTCTACGCTGTTGACCGAGAGCTTGCTGATTTCGTGGGCTGCCTCTGCCGATCTCTCGGCAAGCCTGCGCACCGCGGCAGCCACAACGGCAAAGCCTTTGCCGTGTTCTCCTGCCCGTGCTGCCTCGATTGCGGCATTGAGTGCCAGCAGGTCGGTCTGGCGGGCGATCTCCTCGACAATGGCGATCTTCTCGGCAATGGTCTTCATGGCAGTTACGGTCTCTTCTACCGCATTGCCGCCTTCGTGGGCATTCTCGGCTGATTTTATGGCGATCTTTTCGGTCTGCTGGGCATTGTCGGAATTCTGCCGGATATTCGAGGCCATCTGTTCCATGGAGGACGATGCCTCTTCAGCCGCAGCAGCCTGTTCGCTTGCACCCTGGGACATCTGCTCGGCGGTGGAGCTCAGCTCTTCGCTTCCTGCTGCAACATTTTCAGCTGCACTGTGCACCTCGGCAACTACCTTTTTCACGTTATCGAGCATGCTCTGCAGCGCTATCATGAGCAGGTCACCTTCAGAGCGTTTCTCAAGTGTTACTGTCAGGTCTCCCTGTGCTACCTTGTTTGCCATATTCGCTATCGTGATAAGTGCTTCCTGCATTGCTGTCATGCTCGGGATCAACTCATCGTTCTCAGAGCGTTTACCGATGCCCTTCATGATCTCCAGATCACTCATATCTCCTATGGCGATCTTGTTCATGGTCCCCACAGTCCTGTTCATGATTCCATTGAGTGTGGTAATCGAGTCGGTGATTTTTTTATAGTCTCCTCGATAGTCGCCTTCGATCTGTCTGGTATAATCATTCACAGACATACTTTCGAGAACCTCGAGTGCTTCATTTACCGGTGCCGTGAAATTATCCAGCATGAGGTTGATGGTCTCGACCATTTTATTGAATACCCCTTCGTATTCATCTGCCGTGCATCGGTGGCTCATACGGCCTTCTTCAGCAGCGGTTTCAACTGCTTCGAACTCGGCTGAAAGAGAGGTAAGCACATCGCGTAAATTGTTCATTGCCGAGGCGAGTTCACCGATTTCGTCTTTCTGATCGATTTCCATGGATTTGCTCAGATCACCGCATGAAATGGCCTTTGCCAGATCAACACTCTTTCTGATTCCACCGGATATGCCGCGAGTTATTATGATTGCTGCCAGGATACCCATGATGGCAACGAGTATGGTGATGATAAGGATTGTTGAATCAGAAGAAGACATTTCTTCCTGCATGGCTTTTTCCTGCTCTGCTCTTGCTGCATTTGATTGCCCGATAGCAGCCATTGAGACCGTTTCCATGCTGTTGCAGGCTTCGAGCTGTTTTTGGAGAACCTCATGTATCTGTGCCGAATTTGCTGCAAATGCATCTGCCCCTGCCTGTAATCCTTGTGCCGCTTTTTCAAGCCTGACATCTCCACTCACAAGCTCGGCAAAAGAGTTTGCCGCATTTTTGACGATTGCTTCGCGTTTCAGATAGTCCTGCCAATACTCCTGGGTCGGAAAAAGTGTGTACAGCGCTGCCTTCAGACGCAGTACCAGGAAATGGGGAACGAGTTTTCCCAGCAGCTCGTGATCGATGGCAGACCACTTGCTGATTTCTTCCATGTTTTGTGAATCCATAGCCGCGTTCAATGACGGGGTGAGTATTTCATCCATGAGATTGTGCATGGTCTTTGTGAACTCATTGCCGCTTTTGTCCCATTGGGCAAAAAGGCCGTTCAGTTCTTCGCTCAGGGCAACATATTCTTTCATGGATCCTTCGTAGCTGTCGATTGATCGAATCAACTTGTCGATCTGGTGAGATGTCGACGGATCATTTTTTGTTGTTATGTCGGCCTCCTGTCTGAGTTGGCTCAAAAGGCCGCTGCTTTGGGTGATCATCTCCGGGTCCTTGGTCCGTACATATTCACGCTCCTTGAGACGAACATCCATCATGTACTTCTCCAGGTGGTTCAAATTCGTCAGTACAACCTGCCGCATCTCGACATTTTTGAGACCCGAGATCCCAATGCAACCGATTACCGCAGTAAGAATGATCATGAGTCCGAATCCACATCCGATCTTTTTCCAGAGCTTCATATTCTTATACATTGCCTTTCCTCCTAGGGTTTATTATTGTTCTATTAGTTCATCACCCCGTCTGGGGGATGTCTGAATGCCTCTATGGTTTCCCGTCCGGAATTCTTTATGGTCTGCGAGCGAGAGCTTCTCGATCATTATTGCAAGAACATGTGCCACTTCTGAAAAATCATCATCAATAACACTGACAAAACGTGGATAAAGGCTGTGTGCACGGGTAATGGTACTTTTGTTTCGATCGGGCACTATCAGGATGAGACGGATATTGCGGAAGAGATGATCAATGACGGAAAGGCTGTTCAGTTCCTTAATGCTGTGTGCGAGGTAGACCAGTATCTGTTCATCTCCTGTCGAATTCAGGAGCCGTTCAATGAGATCCTCAAGCAAATGGTAACTTTTTCTGTTGTGCTCCGGGACGGAGTATTCAACGGTATGTTTAAATCGGTGAATAATTTCGTCGCAACCGGAACAGAAAAATAAAACCGTCATACTCGTTCTCCTGTTATTTTATGATTGATTACAAAGCATCAGTAATCATAAAGTGTGCCAAGAGAGATGAGATGATTAAGTGAAATAAAATCAAATGGTTAAAAAACAGATCACGAAATAATGTCAAGGAGGATCGTTTTGAAGAAGATCATTGTCTGAAAAAAAAGACGTTAGCGTCTGATATTTCGGACAGCCACCTTTATTTTTCCGACCTTATATGGTTGAAAATTACACGAGGTCTATCCTGAATATGGGCACACAGATTTCATTCGAAATGGACAGGGTAATCAGAAACGAATTTGTATGCGGCTGTCTTGGGCGGATAAATCAAATCTGTGTATCAAGAATCGGTTCTCCCACGATCAGCCATGTTGAAAACTCAATAATGCCGAATATTAAAATATGTTTATCTGATGTTGTGGTCTTTCAGCAGCTGGTAAAAATGTGCCCGGGACAGGCCGGAGCGTTTACATGCCTGTTTTTTATCTCCCCTGGTAACCGTGATCAATTTCTGAAGATAACGTGATTCACTTTGTCTTCTAAACCCCCGATAGGTTGGTAATTCATCGGTGTTTGTGGTTCCCCGCGTAACATCAGAAAATTCATGGGGTTCATCGATGGGTTGAGCAAGTGCGTGCTCAGCTGCATGGATACGGATGCATGTGGGCAGGTGATATGCAAACAGTGTTGATTCCCCGGATGTAGATGCAATAACGTGTTCCACCACATTGATCAGTTCGCGGACATTTCCCGGCCAGTCATACGATGTCAGCGCCTCGAAGAAATCCGGTGAATATCCTTTGATGGTTGTACCCTTGAGTTCGCAGAGTTCGTTCATATAGTGCTGAAAAAGCTGCTTGATGTCTTGTCTGCGCTCTTTTAATGCCGGCAGGTGAATTTTTAATGCCTGCAGGCGAAAGAGCAGATCAGAGCGAAAGCGGTTTTTTCTCACCATATCATCAAGGTTTCTATTCGTTGCGGCAATAAGGCGAAAATCGCTCGACCTCTCTTTTGAAGATCCTATAGGACGATACTTTTTTTCCTGAAGAACGCGAAGAAACGATTTCTGCACCTTCAGGGGAAGTTCGCCTATTTCATCGAGAAACAATGTTCCTTCATGAGCCTGTGCAATGAGGCCCTCCCGTGCCTTATCCGCACCGGTAAAGGCCCCTTTTTCATGTCCGAAGAGGATGCTCTCCACCAGGGATTCAGGCAGCGAAGCACAATCCACAACAACAAAATTAAACTGTGATCTTTTTGAGTTGTCATGAATGGTGCGAGCGAAAATCTCTTTTCCGGTACCGGTCTGCCCCTGGATAAGAACATTTGCACTGCTGCCGGCAGCACGAGCAAGCTCATGAAGCGCTTTTTTCATTTGCAGGGAATTGCCGATGATTTTTTCCCTGTTCAGGCACACAGGGGTGTGTTTCCCTTTTTCTTCGCGATACTGGAGTGCCCGTATCAGCGGAAGCGTCATCTCTTCCAGGGAAGAGGCCTTCTGGATATAATCCCACCCCCCGTTTTCAATGGCGAGTCTGGCCCCATCGGAGTTGCTGAAAGCGGTAATAATGATTACCTCGGGATTGGATGGAGCATCTTTTATTCGTTCGATGAAATCCAGACCGTTACCATCAGGCATGTTTACATCCAGAAACACCACGTCATAATCGTTTGCCTCAGTCATGATGAGCCCTTCCTGAATGGTAAACGCGCAGTGCACCCGGTGTCCCATGCTTTCCACGACGCTCGTCAGAGCTTCATTCATCATCGGATCATCATCCATGATCAAAATAATGCTCATGGTTACTCCTTATTGTCGTATCGCTATGTGTCCAGAACGCTGCGGATACTTTCAGCCAATGCCTGATGTCCAACAGGCTTGAGCAGCAATTTATCAATTCCCAGGTCTTCGATCTTCTCGGGTGAGAGCATGACATTGTATCCTGTGCAGAGAATCACCGGCAGGTCTTTGCGGATATTTTTCAGTTTCATGGCCAACTCGGTTCCCGGCATACCCGGCATGGTCATGTCGGTAATGACAATGTCAACGCCTGAGGGATTTTCGCGGAAATATTCAAGTGCTCCAATCGGATCGGTTTGTCCTGTTACCCGGTATCCGAGAGATTCAAGGATCTGTTTTTCAATCTTGATCAGGTCCTTCTCATCATCCACAAGGAGGATATGTTCCGAACCGTGCGGAATGAAGGTGCTCTCCGGTATTTCCGGCACCATCTCGATCTCTGCCTTCGGGAGTAATATATCGAACCTGGTGCCGTGGGATGGGGAGCTTTCTATCAGGATCGTACCACCGTAGCTTTTCACAATTCCATGTACCACGGAAAGCCCCATACCGGTTCCTTCACCGGGATTTTTTGTCGTGAAAAACGGATCAAAGATGCGATCTATAATCTCCTGAGAAATACCATAACCGGTATCTGATACAGACAGATTAAGAAACATCCCTGGTTGCAGTTCCGGGTTGTGCATGGCTTGAGATTCGTCGATGATGATGTCGGACAGTTCCACGGAAAGCACGCCGCCATGTTCTCTCATGGCATGTTCCGCATTCGTACAGAGATTTAACAGTATCTGGTAAATTTGTGTGGGGTCTATCATCACCCTGGAACACTGAGTTTTGATAGTGTGAGAGATCTTGATGTCGGAAGAAATCATGGCCCTGAGGAACTTCAGTGACTCCTTGATAATCGGGATGATCTCCACGGGTTTTCTTTCCTGTTCGGATTGTCTGCTGAACTGCAGGATTTGAGTTACCAACTCTTTGGCCCGATTGCTTGCCTTGACTACGCGTTCAAGCAGAACCCTGTTTCGACTTTGTGCAGGGCTTTCCCGGATAGCCAGTTGTGTATTGAGCAGGATCGCTCCAAGAATATTGTTGAAATCATGAGCGATTCCGGCTGAAAGTGTTCCAATGGCCTCCATCTTATGGGCCTGGATAAGCTGTTTCTCATAGGAGATACTCTTTTCCTCCGCCTCTTTCTGTCGGGTGATGTCCAGATAGGTTCCATTCATGAGGAGCGGCTCGCCTGACCGGTCCCTCTCTGTTATTTTTCCCCGAAGCAGTATCCACCGGTTTTCTCCTGATGCGTCCTTTAGACGAAAAGAACATTCACAATATGGACGTAGACCCATGGTATGATCTGCTATGGCGTCCTTATACGCGATGGTGTCATCCGGGTGCATGATTTCCTCGAGAAAATCTGCATGTGATTGTATCTCGTGACCCGAATACCCGAGGTCATCAATCAGCTGCTGTCGAATATAGAGTTCGCGGGAACGCAGATTGAATTCCCAAAGATGCAGGTCTGCTCCCTCCAGGGCAAGGCCGAGCCGCTTTTCGCTTTCCCGCAATGCCTTCTCAGAGAGCTGACGCTCAGTAATATCACGAAATGACCATACCCTGCCGGATTTCGTTGTTTCCCCGATCAAAGGGCTTGAGTATTGTTCAAAGACTCGCCCGTCTTTGAATCTGCGAATATCGTAATAGTTTCCAGAAGTCTTGTATACATTATTGATATCGTACGAAAAGCAGGAAGATTTCTCCATTTGTTCGGATACGTATTCAAGCAGGTATGCATTATTCCTGGTTTCCAGGATCTCTTCCGGGAGACACCACATGTCGGCGAATTGTTTATTCCAGTGTACGACCGTTCCTGCCTCGTCCACTACCAGGATGCCGTCAGTAGTTGAGTTTAGAACAGCCCTGAGAAATTTCTCGCTCTTTTCCAGTTTGTCTTTGGTCGTTTTGTGTTGAGTAATATCCCGGGTGATGGAGATAATACCTGAAGGCCTGCCGCCGGAATCGTTCAGATAGCTGAATTTTGTTTCTGTCCAGACAGGTCTCCCATCCCTGTGCAGAAGTTCCAGTTCAAGAGGTCCTCTGGTTGTAAGCTCCTTAAATGCGTTTTGTGTGAGTTCAGGCTTTCCTTCTCTGATTTTCAATACCGAATCCCCTGCCATGATTTTATTCAAGGGATTCGGTTCGTTCAGGATATTTTTATAGTCTTTCCGGTCAAAGCCAAGAAGGGTTTTCACTGCAGGATTTACGTACAACGCACGCACCTGGTTGTCCCACAGGATCAGCATGTCTTCGATGTTCTCGGTAAGGACGCGGTGAATATCCCGATATTCTTTAAACTTACGCTCCAGGAGTTTTTGTTTGGTGATATCCCGTATGACCAACAGGAGGGTCTGTTTGGTATGATATGGTAACACACTTCCTGTGCACTCGATCCATTTTTCATCACCAGGTAATCTGTCCAGTGTCAGTTCGATTTTTTCAGGCACGTTTGAGGTGCGGATCATTTCTATAATGTCAGCTTTTGAGAATCCATTGGTTTGACGAATGAAATCCAGGATGCTTTTCCCGTGAAGAGTCTGGGTGTCTTCTAGGTCAAATACCTTTCGCGCCTTATCATTTGCACTGAGAATAATCCCGCTGTCGTTGATAGACAGGGCCGCATCGGGAAGAATACTGATAACGTTAAAAAGGTATTCGCCGCTGTTGATCATTACTCTGGATGGAGGAGGGTGGCATGAAGTTGATCGGTATGAGTTCGAGCTGTTTTTAGGGCACGAATCGTTCGAACCATACATCACCTCTCCTGTTTCTCGTTGCATCTTCATGATGTGTTGTCCCTTTTTAATCTCTTGCTTGACTATTCCTATCGAATTCTATCGAGGTAAACTTAGCTTAACATTATATCCGAAAATGTCCGATATCTTTGTAGGACATGAAAAAAAGAAGAATATAAAGTAATATTAATAAGGGTTATGCAGTTTAACCTGCAAAAGGAGGGTGAATGATTACCCGGCAAATACGGGAACATTATTCCCTGACGCACATTGAAAACTGTAACTCACACAGGCATCACCCATTATAGGTTGCTGCCGTCAAAAAATAACGACAGATCAATATCTGATTTTGGACAGCAATGAAATCAGATATGGTTTTCTCTCTTTGATCCAGCTTTTGACAACCGGGGAGTAGTCTACATCAGATCGAGCACGGCAGATTCATCCCTGCATGAGTATCTGTCCCACAACTCCTTGAGATCAGGGTGCGGCAGTAAGCCACGATTCAGTTTCCTGATGCGTGAGAGTTCGATGCAGATTGCGCGAGATGCCCGGTTTACTGCCGCATCGATGACTTGTTGATCCCCGCCGCTGTTTTCGTAGTTTCTGATGAGCCGGGAAACTGCCCGTGCCATATTGTCGCGCAGCAGAACAAGAACGTTTTCATCGATGACGTGGTGGACGAACTGTAATGACGGTGGATCGGATGTGCCCATATCGGAATCCCTGACCGAGGACAGCAATGCATGCTGGGGGAAGATGGTAAAGGTGGAAGCAGAGCTCTCATCGACGAATTCTTCAAGTTGCTCCGGTAAAATCCGGTTACCTGCGAGAGAGGACTCGGTGATCTTTTCGATCAGATAGACAAGGGGTGCAGTATATTCGACGTATGCCATGGCAATGGCTTTAATAAGTTCTTTCACGACATGCTCCAGTGCCTGGGGTATACAAGCCCTGCATTCTTGTATTAATAAGATGCAGACCTGCTTTTACAAGAGGGAAACACCTGCACTCTTAGACTGCCGCCAGATCCTTACTCTGCGGTATCCACCCTGCGAGCACGTTCTTAGCGCATGGCGTTTTCACATCGCCTGTCTGCCCAGGCAGCTATCATGCGGCAATAGTCAAACAACGGCACAATGCGCTGCGGCTATTCAGCTTACCTTGTCCCCAGGCTTTGGATCACCGGTAAATGTCGCAATATGAAAGGTATCACCATCGCCGCCTGCGAGGATCATGCCCTCGGAGAGGCCGAACTTCATCTGTCTGGGCTTCAGGTTTGCCACGACAATGACCTTTTGCCCGATAAGTATTTCGGGCTTCGGATACGCGGGTTGTATGCCGGCAAAGATCTGTCGCTCCCGACCCTCTCCCACATCGATCATGAGCCGCAGCATTTTCGAAGACCCTTCCACAACAGACGCCTGGCGGATGATCCCGACACGAAGATCAGGTTTGGAGAAGTCTTCAATGGTAATCTCTCTGGCCTGAGGCTTGTGTGTCTTGGGTTCTTTGGCACTTTTGGCACGGGGTTTTGCCTGGGGGCTCAGGGATTTTTCAATCTTTGCCCACGAGTCACGCAGCGTAACCGTCCGGTTGAACACGA
>CAYRCP010000014.1:0-22495 GCA_964422755.1 uncultured Bacteriovoracaceae bacterium
CGAAAAACATCCGTTCCGCCTCGGAAAGATGACTTATGGTAAAAATAGAGGCCCGAGGCTTACCGGTCTCGGTATAAAACAGGCGCCCCACATCAAGAGGGTCGCCTTCTAGCCAGGCCTCGAAACCGGGTGTGGCCAGGAGATTATTGATCCGAATGGCCAGTGCATAACGATCATTGGCCGGGTAGAAACTTTCCAGGTCCATAACCCCGATACGTTCGAAAGGAGGAGTCTGGACGGCATGGATCAGTCCTGCCAGATCAAGCCCCTTGCCGGCACCCCAGACAAAGTCGAAGATATTGGCAATCAGGATATGCTCACGGCTGGTGATTGGATCGGCATCGATGGACAGGAGGCCGAGAATACTGGTGGTTGTTGTTTGAATCCTTTCGCGCAGCAAATCCGGATCGCAGAGAACGGCCACGGGCGGAGGAGAAAAGGATCGCAGAATATTTACCGGCAGGCCGGCATTACTCCCGGGAGTGTATACGGCGAAGTCTGCCGCTGATCTCAGATGATTGATCCGCTCCACCTCCTGACCCCACTCAGCGAGTCCTTTGCGCCAGGATTCGGCCTGGTGTTCTGCATATTGATCCGCTGTCATGCCCTTGTTCAGTGCTTCTGCCTCATTTATCCAGGGGCGAAAATCATCTCCGCGGAGTTCGGGAAACGTAAGAAGCAGATTCGGCAGATCCCCCTTGGGATCGATGGCGATCACCGGGATATTGTCGATAAGGGCCTCTTCGATCATGCCGATGCCAAGGCCGGTTTTGCCGCTTCCGGTCATACCGATTATGACTGCATGGGTGTTGAGATCCTTCGCATCATAGAGAACCATCTCCTCTTCACGGCTGCCTGCGGCAAGATCATATTTCTTCCCGAGATAAAAGGCCCCGAGTTTTTCGTAATCTTTCATCAATGCACCCCCACCTGACTAATTGTCGGTGTTCATTCAGAATAAAGGCCTGAACGGATACCAGGCATTCGCAGAAGCGTTATAGATATGATTTCAAGATACTATTGGTTACAAAAAAATAAGAAACCCCGGCGATAAGTCAAGCGCGCCCCGTTACAGGACCAATTCTGCACTCCGAGCGGCAATAAATTTTCCTCCCGGCTATCAGCCTCCATCGATAATGCCTGACCTCCCTCCTTCGTCGGGCACGTCAGCCTTTGTGACTATGATGGAGAGGCTGCAGGACAATCAGGAGAGCACCTCCCTCCCAACAAGATAACTTATCAAATAAATAGAGGTTTTAACCTTGCTTCTTTTTTTACAAACGTTTATTCTTCTTTTAGGTAAAATATGCTCCACGGCAGAGATGCCGGAGTCGGAGCTGATTTGACGTAACGCAGAATTCACTCAGGAATGAAGGGAGCTCTTATTTATGCCGAAAACAATGACGAACACCTTGGCGAAATCTTTTTGGATCGCAGTAATTATCGGATTATTCTCTTTCGCAAACATCCAGGTGGCAAGCGCTCATCCCCCAAAGGATGTAAGCATCAGCTATGACCTTGCTGGCCAGACCCTGTCGGTAACCATTACCCATAAGACAACGTTCACCTCCAAACATTATATCGAAGCCGTTACGATCACGAAGAACGGAATTGCTCTTCCCTCTGAAGAATATACCAACCAGCCTAAGGAAAAACCCTTTACCTACACGTATCCGGTTCCTGCTGCTCCCGGGGACGTGTTCGAAGTGAAGGCCACCTGCAGAATATTCGGGTCTAAAGAGGCAAAGATCACGGTTGAATAAAAATTCTTGGTGAACTTCAGCCTCCATCTGAATAAAAAACACGGCGGGCAGACAATAACCTTTTGCAGCGGCGACTTCAGATGCGGCATCTTTAAGAAGTCGCCTTTCATTAATTTCACCCTCATGTGAGAGCTCATGGCAAATCCCTGTGAATGTAATATTCTCTTGAAGGGTGTGGAGCCGGTATTCCCGGTGCCTGATGTGCACCTGTATTTGCCATACGCTGACAGCTTTTTTAGTTTTGCACCTTGCTACATGATATTTCAATGTACTCAAACGCCGTGTTAAAAACAATACCCCAGACTCATCCCGCTGAAGTGGCAGATGCCCTCGTACGTGCCGCTCAGGATCTCATTGCGCACGTCTCTGCTCCGGAAAAAATCAATTACATAAAAAATATCGATTACCAGGTTGCTTCGTATTCGGTATCCGAGCCCCATACTGAAAGCGTGCTGGTCGCCATTGGGGTTAGCCGGAGAAAATGTCTGCTCGGGAACGGGGCTTTGTATAAATGAATATCCGGCCCGAATTGCAACCTTTCTGCTGAGTTCCAGCTCAATGCCTATATCGAACACCCAACTGTCTTTCCATTCAAGAGGTATGGAGATGTCCGTGAATCCGGCCTGGGGCAATTCGGTGCTAAAATCCACGCCTACCTGATCAAAGCTCGACCACCCATATTGCTCGAAGTCCATAGAGAAGAGTAGTTTCTGCGATGGTCTCCACGCAATACCCACGCCCTGTATCCAGGGAAAATCCGTACTGGTTTTTGCTCTGGTTTCGAACCACGAACCCCCGAATGCACCCTGCAATCCCGGGGCAATATTTCCAAGTGTCGCAGCTCCCTGCTGATTAACACGCATTTTACTGCGATAAAAAAATCCTATTGAAAGATTTTTCATGGGCAGCACAATCATGCCGATGGTATATCCGTAACCGACCCCATCGACTTCGAGACTGAAGCGTGCATCTGACCATGCAAGCATTGATTGGTCGATCATCCTTTCTGAGTCATTTTGTGCTTTCATCCAGCAGGGGCTCACCCCCACGGCAAGCCATGGAAGCATTCTCAATGCAATTGCCGGATTGAGAGAATACGTTGCAATCATATTTTCCGTGGAGATATATCCGGCCAGTCCGCCTTGTCTCCATGAGCGTCCACCTATCCCAAACGGAGAATACAAACCCAGACCAACAACCACATCTCCCATTGCGAGCTCGTGAGATAGGAACAGATGCGTCGGATAGAACACCTGAGACCGTGTCCGCTCCGAGGGACCCTCCAGGTTTTTGCATCTTGTTGATAGCATCACTGCCGATGCACCAAGATAGACACGTGACCCTCGGGCATTAATAATCCCTGCGGGATTATGGGCAAGAGCAGAGGGATCACCCTCTATGGCTGTGAATGCACATCCCATGGCTGCCGATCGAGCACCGAGAATAGGCCCTGCCAGCGCATTGCAAGGAAAGACGAACAGAAAAATTACAACAATGCCTGCAGACATCCTGATCCAAGGTGATATCGAGCGTATTGTTAAGTGGTTTCGCATTCTCAAGCTACCCTCGGTATTTGTTCACTGACACACTTTCGTGTTGCTTTTAATGCGCCTGCAGCGACCTGCATAATGCAACGGTATCGGGAGAAGGTTCTACCCCGAGTCTTGCCTGAAGAGCCCTGCTGCAGCGTTCAAATACTTTCATGCCCTCTGCCCGGCGCTCTAATCGCTGCAGACAGACCATGAGACGCCGACAGCATTCTTCTGCACAGTCATCTATCTCAAGCCCATGCTCATAAAAGCCCAGGGCCTTGTGCAATTCATTATTGAGCACAAGATGATCTCCCAGTTTGTAGAGGGCCTTGAAGTATCTGTCGTGCAGATGCTCATTCATGGAAATCGCATCCGTGTTCCAGTTTTCCTCTGCAAGGAACCCGCCCTGATATAAATCCATCGCCATGCAGGTCAACTTGCAGGCTTTCATGCGCTGTGCTTCGACGCTCTCGGATTGCCAGAGCAGATCTGACTTGTCCAAGAGCTTTTCAAATATCCACGCATCGATCCAGCAGATACGTGAGTTAATCATCAGCAGTCCATTTTGCAGCAGGATCGCATCATGGTGCCCGAGCAGTTTTCGCAAACGGTGCAGCGTGGTGGCACAGGATTGGAGTGCAAGGTCCCCGTCTGCATCCGGCCACAGAATATCGGCCATGTTCGTCTCGCTCATGGGGAAACAACCCCGCAGAGTCATTGTCTTGAGCATCTCCAGAGGTTTTTTCTGAGTTTTTCTCGAAAATATCAACTCCTGCCCGTCCTTCACCACGGCAAACCGCCCCAGGGTGAAGACCTTTACCGGCCATGGCCACCCCTTGGGCGTCATGGTGATATCTTCCGGGATAAGGCGGCGCCTGCGGATGATCTCTTTCACGAATTCCACCTCGATGTCTGCCTCAAGCGCTCTGGCACACAGAACTGCTGTTACATCCGGGAGATCACATGTTATCAAGAAATACCCGATCTCTCTCTGCCTGGTCAGAGATTCTTTCAGATTCGAGAGAGCTCTGTTCTCATCCCCCTGGTCAAATGCGATCTGTGCCTCGATGAATTTTGCACTGATCAATACAATCTCACTCCTGATATTCCCGGCAATGGCAACAGCCTCATGGAGACAGGCATCGGCCTTGTTTTCATCACCCAGCTTATGCATCAACTGTGCATTGAAAATAAGATCGCAGCACAGGGTGATGGGGATGGCAGCCTCGGCATTCAACTGCATTACACGCTGAGCAAAATGCACAGCATTTGCAAGGTCTTTGTTGATGAGGGCCTGCCGAGACTTTAATATCTGAACAAAGCCCTGGAGCCATGGGCGCGGCTCATCCTCATAGGAGGAAAGCAGATCCAGGTAGTGGGCAGCCTTCCCATAATCCCTCACATTCTGACAGCTCATTGCAGCCTTGCCTAACAGAAAGATATCCCACACGCGGATCCCGCTTACCTGTGCGAGTTCCAGACCTTTTTCTACAGCACGAATGCACTGTTCGTGCATAACGGTCACAGCATAGTAATTGGCTTCTGCCGTGTGTATGTAGAGTCTGCCCAGCTCGGATATCAGGGGGTCATCTGCAAGCTGCTGGAGAGATCTGATATCCTCACCCATCTGTTTCAGATTACCCGATGATAACAGCTGAAAAGCAGTTCTATTAACCATCGTAAGGATGAAGGCATCGGTATCCCCTGCCCTGCGAGTGAGATCCAGTGCCAGTTCTCCCCATAAGCCGGCATCAGGGTATTCCGGGTGACTATAAGCCAGGATGGAAAACATGCCGCTGGCTACCCTGGCCCGGATTTCATCGGACGGCAGGGCATCGAATGCCTCTCTTCTCTCCTCGAGATCAATGATCAGTTCATCGAGCTTGGCATACCCCACATTGCCCAGCATGATCGTATTCACCAGGCCGGACCATGCAAGGAAAATCCCGGTAATATCGTCCTGATCCTTGAACCCGGCATAAGCTTCCTCAAAGTTTCCCCTCCCCTGCAACGGGTCAAAAGGAAACCGGCTTGCTCCCAGCCAGAACAGCAGCCACGGTGAGTCATGGAGAATATTCTCAGGTATACCCGTCAGCCAGTGTTCCAGGGACCGGTGTCTGCCCTGTTCCAGCATGGATGGAGCGTGCTGCATAAGAAACACAACCAGTTTTTCCCAGTCACCGGCTTTCACAATCAGGTCGAGGGCCTCATCCACCTGACCGTCTTTCTCCAGCAAAGAAGCGGCTTTCGTGATCAGCTGCAGCATAGATTTTGGAGGCAGGGCTTTTTTTGCCTCCGAAATCAGGAATGTTCGAAACAGCGGATGATACGAGTACACCGGCTCATCAGAAAAACGACGCTCAACAAAATAATTGTGCCGGCTCAGTTCCGAGAGTATCCACCCGGCATTGGTATTCCCGGTCAGTTCTCCGGCGAGAGAGGGGCTCATGCGAGGAAGGCAGACTGTCTTGAGAAGAAAATCCCTGGTTGAGTCGTCCATCTTGCTGAAAACCTCACTGGCAAAATAATCAAAGATTGCTTCCGGCGCGAATACCTGAGGCTCTACATCCTCGATTATGGCCTTTTGTACCATGAGCACAACTCCGGCCATCCACCCTGCAACCAGATCATGAATCTCTTTGATACGCTTTTCCGGCAGAGACCCTGAGGCGAGCAGTTTCACAATTCCGGCTGTCTCCTCGGGCTGAAGTTTCAGAAGATTCCACCCCAGAGTCCTCATCTGTCGGTTGGCCTCCAACCGTACCAACTCTGCCGGGGGTGCCGTGCGGCTGATGATAATAACATGCATGCCCCGGGGGATCTCTGATAGACCGTATTTGATCAGCATATGGAATGGTGATGATCTCGCTGCTTCCTGATAGTTGTCAAAGACAATCACCGATTGCCTCGGCATACGCTTATACAGCTGTTCGAAGTAGCGCATGGTAAAGGTGGCCAAGCCGGGCTGATACTCAGGCGTGAGCAGGGGGAGGAGCTTGCGGCTTGTCGGATTTATTCTTGAGGCCGCCAGTCTCATATAATAGAAGAAAGTGGCCGGGTCTGCATCACCTTCATCAACCTGGTACCACAGACAACGCATTTTGCGTTCTTTGAGGTAGCTGTTCACCAGGGTGGTCTTCCCACAACCGGCAGGACCCGTTATAAGGATTACCGGATACTCACAAAACCCGTCTAAGAGTTCAAAAACACGATCCCTCGAATAATATCTCGATAGCTGTGGCCGGGTAACCTTAGCCGGGCAACTTGATTTCTGTTTCATTGCCTCGACAACTCTCTGTGTCAGTCTTCAGTATGGGTACCGAGAATATGTATCGATGAAGCATGTATTCCTGGGTATTCTCTGAAGTTATCCTCGGAAGAAATACTGTTCGGTACCTTTCTGTCTTAAAAAGCAAGCAGCCTTCACCTCTGTATCGATGTGAATATCATATAATCTTGGAGAAATATTAAGTGAATGAGATCTCAATGGACTTAAAGCAACCTAATAATTATATTTCAGTAGGGGTAAAGGATAATACCATATTGAGGAATGTCAAGCAAACTACTGCCAGGTATTACATTCATACAGGGTCAGCGGTGTTCAACCCCATGTTATCTCGAACTTAAAATACTTCTTATGGATTGTCATTGCTCCCAACCTGCCAAGGCAGAATATATCCGACATGAACAACTTCTTTGTCATCGCGAAGAGCTCAAGCTACGTAGCGATCTGGGCAGCATCAGATCTCATGAGATTGCCTTACTAAAGTTCTTAGGCGCTTAATTGTAAAATTCTTGCACTAATGGCAAAAGAATTTATTAACATGTCTGCAAAATCTTTTGTATATAGGCTATGCGACGTTTTTAGAAATTCCCCTATACTATTTTCAAATACGGTATTCTTGCAGTATAGTAACTGGAGAAAAGAAAAACTCGCGTAAAGGCGCCAAGACGCAAAGAATGACTGCACCTGAGACAAGAACGATCATCGTTGATCCCTTGGCGCCTTGGCGGCTTCCATGAATTATTCTTGAACAACACATTGCACGTAATGGCTATTTCCCCTGCACTTTGACTTCGCATAGGCTATACGACGTTTTTTAGCAATTGACTTCTTTAATACATCCTGGTTCCGGCTTGTCCGGGTTAGGTGACAGCTGTTGTTTCATCAGGAGCGAATCGAAGCAATCTCACAACCATGACCTGAAAGAAAGAGTCTGCAGCCGCGACAAGTCAATCAGGAGTTCATCTAAGATGTTGATCACCCTGTCGATGTTTATGCATCAGGGATTACAGGTCATGCATTGAGAATTTTACCCGGTTCCGTTTGACCACAGAAATCATATAGGATATAGCAGGTCAGGGAGGAAGGTTGTGTCTGGTTTACTGGAAATCCTGGTCATAGGACTGGTAATTGTGCTCATCCTATTCCTGCCCCGATTGACGGGCAGGGGCAGTCAAAAGACCTCAAGCAAAGCACTGCAAACGCTTTCCGGCAAGTTGCGTCTGGGTATTGTTGCCTCTGTGATCTGGCTGTTGTTGTGGGCGACATATTTTAAACCATGGACAGGTGAGATACTTGCCTTTACCCTGGTGGGACTGAGCCCTGTCATCCTGGGATGGGGTGCACTCTGGGTCATCGAAGGATTCAAAAAGAAACAGGACGTATAGCAAGGCCACCGGCCCTTCGCCTTCATGCAAAAATCGTCAGAATCACGATAGATCAAAAACTTGAGTCAGGACGAACGGCAAAGTTTCATACGCTGTACACATTTAATAACAATCGGTTAAGGTACCAGGCAGACAGCGACACAAGGCCGCTGCCTGCATCTCGTCAACTCAATCAGCCACAGGTTCATAGGGCAATTTCGCCTGCGGCGGCGTAAACATCTTGAGAAACCTTGCAAAGGCAAGTGTGTTGCCCTTTTCATATTCAAACCCCGCCAGGGTCAACCCCGGGTTTCGAATCTTTGCAAGCATCTCTTTCCATGCATTTGAGTCTGCAATGACCTTCATATCCAGTTCCTGCGCATCGAACTTGGCAGGTTCACACGACCGGATCTCTGCTACGCCGCGCCGCACATGGATAATATAGGCCTTCCCGGCATCAGGAAACTTCATCCCCACACGCTCATCCACGTCCGCACTGGCATACGGGTCAAGATTGACCGCCAGCAAAGCAAAAAACCCTTCCAGGGGGAAGCTGTCCACCTGTTCCCGGCTCGGTTTCGTGTCGGACATGGCAATAAAATCGTCACGAATCTCCAGTGCCTCTGTCAGATAATAGTGACGCGCATTGGGGTTTTCTTCCCGCTCGCCAAGAGCGATCAGCGCCTTTATCCTGATATCCTTGGCACTCAGGCTGTCCGGGTCCAGCTGAACCAGATACCCGGTGAGCTGCAGTGCCATCTGGTACTCTCCGCTGCTTAAGGCATCCTGTGCGTGCTTCATAAGGCTGGCCTCACTCCCGGCAAGACGCACCATAAGCTGTGCCTGTTCCTTCCTGGTCAGAGGCTGGAGCGTGGCAGAGTCACCGTCAAACCACCCCAGGTTGCCCGAGAATACGGAACGTACGGACCAGGAAACCTTGCCGTAAAACGGCTGAAGATACGGAGCACCGGCAAGATGCGGCGGCAGTTTGATATATTCGGCCAGTTCGTCAGGCGTCATACCCATATTGATACCGCGAATCGCCTGGTCGTGAACAAACTGGATGGCATCGCGGTAGTCTCTCAATACCATTTCGATCCTTTGTGCGCCGATAATGGGCCGGGTATGGCCGGGTACCAGATATTCGGGCTTTTTATCCCGTATCTTGTCGAGGCTCTCATACCATTGCTGCATGCTGCGATACGGGGTCCCCCGGATCGTATACAGATTGGGAAATGTCCAGTAGAAGTTGTCGCCGCACAGCATCACGCGCTCCTCGGGCAGCCAGACAAAGAGCTGATCATCGGTCTCACCCGGGGCATGAACCAGCTGGAATCTCACGCCTGCAACCTTATCATCGAGGGTGTCGGAGAAGGTTTTTGTGGGAGGCAGATATCCCGTGGTAGAATTTGAATCAAAGGCGAGAAACGGCCCGATACCGCTGTTGACCAGCCCTTTTTCATCCAGGTAATTGCCGAACATGCGCATGGAGCGCATGTCGATGACGTTTCGCATCTTACTGACCAGCCGCTCAACATAGTAAGCGGTTGTTTCATGGGCATAGATCTCGACATCTTTGCCCTGAGCGAACACCTCTGCTCCAAAAATATGGTCTGCATGATTATGGGTGTAGATAATGGCCTTTACCGGCTTGTCTGTTATCTTTCTGAATTCGGCAAGGATCTCGGATGCGGCTTCGCAGGATTCCATGGTATCCACAATGATCAGGCCGTCATCCCCCTCAATCATGATGGAGTTGGCAAGCCCGAAGCCGATGGCGACGTATACCCTGTCCCCTACCTTTTCCACCCCTTTGGTAAAGATCGCGGTATGCTCGGTAAGATTCGACGCTGCCTCAATGCCCTCAATCGCCTTTTTTTCAACAGCCGGTTTGTCAGCGCAGGCTGCAAACAGCATGGAAAGCAGCAGCAATGAAATGGTGTAGCGCCTCATCATTGATCCCTCCTCTTATTCCAATAAAAGTAAATGGCCATTATATGCGTTCCCGTTGCATCAGCCAACATCATTAGTAACAAAGAATCTCAGGCAGCACAAGATCCCGGGCACAATTCGGCAGGACAGCCGAATTGGACGCGCTTTAGTCGCACCCGTAGGGCGAAGGCCATGGATGGCCTGAGTCACAAAGGCACAAAGTTTTTTTTGCAAGCAGGGGTGATCGCGATCTTGGGTTAAAAATTCAGCCGTTCAACCATCTACCGTGTTCAGTTCACCCTTTACTGTTCACCGTTCACATTTCTTTGCCTTTCGCTTATTGTCTCCTGACACCCTCTTCGTCTGCAATCTTGATCGCGGCAACCACCATTTCCGGTGTTACGGGCATCCGCTCGTTATGGATGGTTTCCTTCTCTGCACAGGCGATGGACGCAATCTTCATCAGATCATTGTCAGAAACATCGTCCAGACCGAGATCGGCCAGAGTCGTGGGCAGACCTACAGACTCGCAGAACGAATACACCTCATCGATCAGGTCCGACGGCTTGTCAGTAAGGAACAGGGAAACCAGGGTGCCAAAAGCTACCTTTTCTCCATGAAAATATTCATGGTTCTTATCCATCGCATTCAATCCGTCCTGAATGGCATGGGCCGCTGCAAGCCCCCCGCTTTCGAAACCGACTCCGCTCAGCAGGGTATTGGCCTCGACAACATGCTCGAGCGCAGGAATGACCACTTGATGCTCGCACGACATCATCGCTGATACGCCATACTCCAGGAGTGTTTCATAACAGAGACGTGCCAGTGTCTGGGCGGTCATGGAGCTGTAGTCCCTCGCCATGTTCTTTGCATATTTCGTCCTGCACGACTCCACCTCGAACCACGTCCCAAGAGCATCGCCCATGCCTGCAACCAGGAGCCTGACCGGTGAGTTTGCGATAATCTTCGTATCCACCAGCACAACATCGGGATTATGGCGCAGCAGAAGCACCCGTTTTATCCGGCCGGTATCCTCCCGGTAAATAACGGACAGGGCGCTGCAGGGGGCATCTGTCGATGCCACTGTGGGTGCGATGATAACCGGGACGTTCTTTTCATGGGCCACAGCCTTTGCCGTATCCAGGGCCTTTCCTCCGCCCAGGCCGACAACAACATCGCATTCATGCTGATTGGCTGCTGCAAGCAGGCGTGCGATCTCTTCATCCGAGCATTCACGTCCGAATTTCTCAACAGCAACCGGCACTTTTTCCTCAAGGGACGGAAGGATTTCCGGCAGGACCTTGTCAAACACCGACGGACTGCAGATAACAAAACCCTTGCTGCCGTATCGCGGGATCAATTTCCGGAGCCTAAAAATCGCGTCATAACCCTGTACATACCTGCCTGGGAACAGTGTTGTTGTTATCATGTGATCTTTCTCCTTTCACTAAGTATCGACCCATTGATCCCGGCAACAGTTTCCCTGTTCAGCGGCCCGGCACATATCCGGACATGGATTACTGCTGCGACGACCTTATCAGCAATAATAAACATACTGCTTATAATAGCAAGGAAAAGGTAAGACAGGGCAAGACTTGGGAAGCATGACCCCAGGCAGAAGGCAGTTGGTCAAGATAGATCCGGATCTTTATATGTAATCAGTAATCATCTCCAAACTGATCATGCAGGTTTATATGAACATAGAATTCAGGACACAGGCTGTTAGGCTAAAGGCTGTTAGACTGTTCGTAAAAAAACGTTAAAGGCCCGGGCACCGGGCGTTTAAGAAAACTATACATCCAACGAACCAATGAAACTTACTGTCTCAGCCTGTTTCCAGGGTTGTGCTGATAACGGATCGCACCCTGTCCAGGAGCATGTCCCTGTCGTCTTCGGTATATGCCGAGACATCGATGGGGTCGCTGATGATAACCTTTACCACCCCTGGTTTGACCCGCAGGGTTTTCTTGGGCATGAGGTCATAGCTGCCGACAATGGTGATAGGTACGATGGGGAGTTTTGTCATCAGTGCCAGCATGACCCCGCCTTTTTTGAACGTATGCAGTTTGCCATCAAGGCTCCTCGTACCTTCAGCAAAGAAAAAGACGCTGATGCCGCCGGTGAGATCATTCACTGCCCGGTTTACCGCCTCCCTGGCAGACTGCGCATCATCCCGGTCTATGATAATCATTCTTGCAAGCCTGATTGCGAGGCCGAACAGTGGGATTGTCGCAAGCGATTTCTTGGTCACGAACCGCAGGGTATGCTCCAGGCTGAATGCAATTGCCGGCGGGTCCAGGTTGCTGGCATGGTTCGACATGAAGATATACGAGCTGTCTGTGTGCAGTTTTTCGATGCCTTGTATCTGTATCTTCACCCGGTTTGTCTTCAAGACAAGCCATGCCCATACCCTGCATAGCTTGTATGGCAGTCTTCCGGTTTTACTGAAGAAGGAAATGACGATAAGCAAACCGCCGAGGATGACAGTATACAGGGCAGTGGTGGAGAGAGCCCAGGCTGCCATGATTTTGTCGGCCAGCATGCATATACCTATCTCAGCTCCGAAATTATGTGACGAATAAACGATAATGCTGCCATCAGAGTGCCCGTCTTCCCACAGTTCATTATATGGGATTTCGAAAAATACACGATCACAGGCACTTCATGCAGTGGAAGAACATTAAGAGCCGACATCCGGTCCGGTCCATGACCGGGCCGTTATTTCCTGTGGTCAGACCAGAGGCATGCTGCTTAACCATCAGTAGAACATGCCCCCTTCACTCTCAGATAAACCGCAACGTATCAGCCATGCTTCTCGGCTGATGTTTCCACCGTCAAAGTCACGGCAAAACTCACCTGCGAAGTAGTCTGACAAGAATAACCCTCAGTAACTACTCACGTAGTCAGGCTGTTGTGATAGGCGATTAGGCTATTATGCTGTAGGCTGTTAGGAATGCGATCATTGCCAAATCCCTTCATTTAGTCTACCGCCATTTATCCTTTACTAACAGCCTTCAGCACCCCAAGGGCATTTCTTTCAGGGCACCTTCCTGCCTGAGCAGTTACAACCCTCATTTATAAGACTGCAGATCCTTACTTGGGCAACTCTACCGGTGGCTCCCAACCAATAAACACAAAAGGTTTGATCTCTTTGAGTCTTTCCTCGTCCATTCCCTTGACATTGAGGAGCTCTTCCAGGGATGCAAAAGGACCGTTGGCATCCCTGTAGGCTACAATGTTTTCTGCCAGCTGCTCATCAACCATCGGCACCTTGTTCAGTTCTTCCATCGATGCAGAATTGATGTCAAGGTTCTGCGGTTTGGTACAAGAACCGATACTCAAAGAAATGCCTGCCGCCATTACAAAGAGAAAAGCTGTAATCAACATCTTCTTCATTTGTTCCCTCCATGATCAGGGTTTTCCTCCTCTTTGCACACTCGACGCTACCCAATGCCAATTCAGCTCATTGATCTTTTTCGCAATGCACATCTCCACTCCGGAAAAATCATGTTTTGCCTTTTCACAACAAGTTTTTTTGAGCAATTCAACTATGAAATAAACAGGGACATTCTCATCACAAAATGTGCACAAGCATAATGGAAACTCTACAATCAATAAGAGGACCACGAAGAAAGTCAAGGGGACAAAATCAGATCGTTGTTGTGCCATGGTTTTTGATCTCTCTTAAGGGTTTAATTCCCCCGCAGCTTCAAAGAAGATCCCGCTGGTTCTTGCGGAGCTGCGGGGTAATTCATTGGATGATCATGTCGCTGAGATCCTTCGGGATGTTTTCCGAAAATCTGAATGCAATGCCGTGAGGTGTAATTCTGGCCACCTTCCCTCTCACCCACAAAGATTTTCCTGCCTGCTGAGCATTGACAATCGCACGCATTTCCGTGTCTTCGTCGAGGGGGATGCCGGTTTCCACAAACATGCCGTTTTCGCTGAGATCTATGACATGGGCCAGGATATGGCTCTTCTCCCCCCTGGTGGATCCGTCGATCTCACATTGAATATCAACACGTTCCCGGGCGTAGTGTCTCCTGTCTGTTTTCTCAGCCAGGAGTGCCTGGGGAAAGAATGCATCCACCGCGGTTTTTAACAGGACCGGCTGAACTTTTTCCGGCCCGAAGAGAATCGCCTGTGCTTTGGGTGTATAGGTATACATGATTGCGCGTTGAGAGATCAGGGTGCGCAACAGTTCCCGGGCAATGGCATGGGTGTCTCCCAGTCTTAGTTCCGCATTCTTCGATCCAAGAGAAATGCCCGCTTGCAGAGCGAGGGTTTTGACCGTGCAGCTCTGCGGCAGGCCGTTCTGATAGGAATACAACGTATTCTCCATAAAATCACTGCCGGGGGTTTCGATCTTGCGTCCGCCGAGGGTGCAAATGAGTTGTTCCTTGTCCTTCACTTTACACACGATGTTATCGGCACTCTCTGAAAAATTCAGGTCTGCACGAAATTTTGCAAAACCATATCCCTCCACCCCGCCCACACGTGCGATCTCTGTTGAAACCGGCATGTGAAGAACATACAGGCTCATGCATCCCTGTACCATCTGGCAAAGGAAATTATACCCGGTTACATCTGCAAAGTCGGGGTTAACGAGGATAGTGCTGATGATCATCTCATTATAGGCCTGGATATCCGTGTTCTTGTATTGCAATGCACTAAACGAAATGATACCGACTCCCGGCAAGAGTCGCGCAGGATGAAAACGCTTCTCGGGGAGCAGTTTTTTGATGGCGGATATTCTGGCTGGATACACAGCGCTGAACGAAGCGATATCTCGATAAAAAAGAGGTAATTTCAGTTTATGTCCTTTTATGACAGCGTCGACCTGTTCAATACCTCTGAACAGTTGATCTCTGGAATATCCCTTCTTCATGGCTATACTCCCTTTATTAACAATCTGTTGGATCGGCCCCAAGTGAACCGTTATCAGAGTAATGAAAAGAGATGTGACCATGAAACACAGCACTACATCATAAAAATGAATATCTGAATCTTACATGATAACTGCCCGGATCACATTATCAAGAGGCGAAATGTGATCCGGGAAAAAGTGATAGAGGCGGCACTCTGCTACGCCTGGGAAAACGATCGCCGCAATTGTGTATTGACGTGACAAATGGACAGAAGCTATCATGCCAGACGTTATAAAATGTCTTTGTCATCTTGAGGGGGAAGTGAAATGAAAAAGGTTTTTCATCTCTTTGTGTGTGTCTTTCTGGTGTGCCTGGCGAGCAGCTGCTCAACGTTCAAACATGACCTGTATACATTCATGATCGATGCCGATCGGTCCAGGTCCCACTTCCAGCCCGGCACGGTACTGATCGATGGACAGACCATCGCCTACCTGGAACGTCCAGGCAGCTCGGATACCATTGTACTGATCCACGGATTCGGGGCAGACAAGGACAACTGGGTTCGTTTTGTCCGGCATATCCCTGCGCAGTACCGTGTGCTGGCCTTTGACATGCCCGGGCATGGAGACTCCAGCAAACGTGAAGACAGAACATACAATATTGACTTTATGACAGACAGCCTTGACCAGGCTGCAGCTGCCCTGGGGCTTACCAGGTTCCACATTGCAGGAAATTCCATGGGCGGATACATATCCATGCTCTATACTGCACGCAATCCGGACAAGGTCCTGACCATGAACCTGTTGGATGCAGCGGGCCTCATAGCCCAAACGCCGCAGCCCAGTGAGCTCCAGCTTGCACTCATGAGAGGGGAAAGTCCCCTGACACCGGATACAACAGAAGAATTTATCGAACTGCTGGGATACGCATTCCATGAAAAACCCTTTATTCCCTGGCCAATCACCTCGGTACTTGCCGAGAGGGCTGTTGTATCGAGCGCCTTCACCAAAAAGATGTGGCAAGAGTTCAATGCCTGCTCCACGGATATTGTCCCCCTGTTACATCAGCTGGATGTGCCGACACTGGTCATCTGGGGCGACAAGGACAGGATCCTCCACGTATCTACCACCGAGGTTCTTCAGCGCTTAATGCCCAACGTTGAGACAGTAATCATGAAGGACTGCGGCCACATGCCCATGCTCGAGAGACCGGAAGAAACAGCCCGGCACTATGTCTCGTTTCTCAGCAGACACAAAAACTCCGATTAGAGACAAGAGGCAGCAAATCCATGCTGAAAGCTGATCCTGCATGGAATATAAACAGTGAAGGCATAGCTGATTGGTTTTTTCTCGGTCTAACGGTTTAATTCCCCTGCAGCCCCGCGAAGATCCCGGCGGGTTTGTTGCAGGGCTGCAGGGGGTAGTTCGAAAAGATTTTTATCAAACACCTCCACAATCCTGTTCCCCTCGCCTCGGGCAGAAATTCTCAGGTTTTTTATTTTTTGTAACTATTCAGGCAGGAAGGTGCCCTGAAAGAAATGCCCTTGGGATGCTAACGACTGAAGACTGTTAGGAAAAGCGGGAATATGTCGCACGTTGAGGGCGTGTCTGATGCGAAGATTTGCTGTTTTTTTGCTAAAGTGCGGCGCTTTTACTTTTTGGATTCCTTCAGACTTCAGCCTGAACAGCTTCAGCCTGACTACGTGAGTAGTTACTATCTTTTTATCATTTACTGACAGTCTAACCGTCTTCAGTCTCACCGTCTGACTCCTCGATTCTGTTTATTTATAATGATCCTTCTCATAAAGGCTCTGTTTCCTTGTCTGTCAATGTTCAAATAAGATCAGTCGTTTACGTTCAAGGGCAGGGAACACTTTGCCGATGATAGATATTGTTTGATAAATCATCTGCATATACTGCCATCAGACATGCCGCATAGGCTGCAGATATTTTATTAATTTTTAATTATATCAGGAGGAAAATGCAATGCCCTACGGCACCACCACCCAGGATAAAGACACAGAGGTACTAAGACTGAACGAAGAGTTGCTGCGCCTCAGGCAGGCCCTCAAAGAAAATGAAGAACACAGTCAGTATCTCTTCGAGCAATCCCATGATATTATGTACATACACGATTTTGAAGGCATGATGATAGATGCAAACAACTTCGCACTGGAGCTGTTTGGATATACCAGGGAAGATGTAACCACGCTCAACCTGTCATCGATCATCTGTCCTGAGCATCTGCCCGAGGTGCTCGAGAAGATACGGGATCTGCATAATACTGACATTCAGAAAAGACCTTCGGTCTTCAAGGTACACAGCAGGGACGGCGCGACTTTCTGGCTTGAGGCCAATACATCGTTCCTCTGCCGGGACGGCATACCCTATGCGATCCAGTGCACGGCCCGTGACATCACCGAGCGCAAGAAGGCTGAAGATCAGCTCCGCCACAGCGAGGAACTCTACCGCACGATCTTCGAGACCGCCGGGACTGCCATCATTATCATCGACAATGACACGACCATCCATCTTGCAAACTCAAACTTCCAGAAGCTGTCCGGTTATAGCAGGGAAGAGCTCGAAGGCCAGATGAGCTGGACCGGGTTCATCGATCCTCATGATCTGGAAGCGATGAAAATCCACCACAAGAATCGAAGAAACGACCCGTCTTCCGCCCCTCTGGAATACGAGTTTCATTTTCTCAACCGTGCAGGCGAAACAAGAACTATCTTACTGAATATCGATATGATCCCGGGAACCGCCCGGAGTGTGGCTTCCTGTATGGACATAACGGAACGCATTCGTGCCGAGGAGGCCCTGCGCAGAAGTGAGCAGAACTATCGCAACATCATCGAGACCATCCAGGAGGCCTACTACGAGGTAGATCTCAAGGGAAGCTTCACCTTCTTTAACCCCTCTGTATACAAAAACCTCGGATATTCCACCGAAGAGCTTACAGGGGTAAACTTCCGGGATTACATGGACGATTCAGATGCGGCAAAGGTCTTTGAGGCATACCACCAGGTCTACGCCACCGGCGAGCCCGTCACCGCCATTGAGTTCGCGGCGAAGACCAATGAAGGCAACATTATTCCGGTCGAGGCCTCAGTTTCTTTGAGGAGAGACCCTGCCGGGACGGTCCTGGGGTTTAAGGGGGTTGTTCGTGATATTACCCGGCGCAAACAAGCTGAGAAAGCTCATCGGAAAAGCCAGGAGCGCTACCGCCTGCTGGCCGAAAATTCGTCCGATGTGATCTGCACCCTTTCCCTTGACGGCATCTTCACCTACGTGAGCCCGGCGATAAAGTCATTTTCGGGATACAGCCTCGAGGAAATGATCGGGAAACCCTTTACAGATTTTCTCGTGCCGGATTCCTCTCACTTTGTCGGGGAAATACTCGCGCGCGAGCTTGCAAAACCATCGGGCAAAAGAAGATCATCGGGAAGATTCGAGCTGAAGCACTATACAAAAGACATGACCATAAAGGACATCGAAGTCACCTCAAACTGGGTCCTGGGTGGAGATGGAGAGCCTGTCGGTCTTCAGGTAAGCACCCGCGATATCACCGAGAGGAAACAGTCCGAAGAAGCTCTTCGCCACAGCGAGGAACGGTTCCGCGACCTGGCGGAAATGCTCCCCGAGACCGTCTATGAGGCCGACATGAACGGCCACGTGACCTTTGTAAACAAAAAAGGCATGGAACAGTTCTTGCTCGATGAACAGGACATGGAACGCGGCATTCGAATGCACGACGTGGTCTCTCCCAATGATATCGAGAGGATGCAGGAGAATTTTGCCTTGAGCTTAAAAGGAGAAACGACCGGTCTGTGGGAATACACGGTTATCCGTAAAGACGGAAGCACCTTTCCGGTACTTGCCACATCCTCCCCCATCATGAAGGATGAGAGGCCCATCGGTATCCGTGGATTCCTTGTAGACATAACGGAGAAGAAAACCCTCGAATCCCTGCTGCTGCAGGCCCAGCGCATGGAATCCATCGGCACCCTTGCCGGGGGAATCGCCCACGATTTCAATAACCTGCTGATGGGAATCCTGGGCAACATCTCAATCATGACAATGAAAATGGATGAGAAGAACCCGATGTTTGAACGGCTCAAGAACATGGAAGACTATGTACAACGCGGCAGCGATCTTACCCGGCAACTCCTCGGGTTTGCCCGGGGCGGCAAGTATGAATCAACGGTCACGGATATAGGAGATTTTATCCTCAAAAGCACCGAGATGTTCTCCCGCACACGCAAAGAGATACGGGTGCACACACAGATGGCAACAAATATTTCCCCCGTGGAGGTTGACCAGGGTCAGCTGGAGCAGGTTTTCCTGAATCTCTACCTGAATGCCTGGCAGGCCATGCCTCGCGGAGGAGATCTGTACGTGTGGGCGCAAGATGCGTATCTGACAGAGAAGACGGGCGGGGCCTGCGGGCTTGCCCCGGGAGCGTATGTGAAGGTGACCGTGCGCGACACCGGCATCGGGATGGACAAGGCCGTCAAGGCAAGAATCTTCGATCCTTTTTTCACCACCAAGGAACTCGGCAGAGGAACAGGCCTCGGGCTTGCCTCGGTATACGGCATCGTGAAAAATCATGGGGGATCCATCATGGTGGAGAGCGAGGTCGGAATCGGGACCGAGTTCATGTTTTTCCTGCCTGCCTCGTCAAAGTCCATTGAACATGACACTGCCATAAGTGACGAAGTAAACAAGGGGAGCGGATTTGTGCTCCTGGTGGATGACGAGGAGATGATCCTGAACGTAGGCAACGACATGATTGAATGCCTGGGATACCACGTAGTGACTGCTCAGGGAGGCATCGCAGGCCTTGAAGAATATCAAAAAAACATGAACGATGTAGACCTGGTGATTCTCGACATGATCATGCCCGACTTGAGCGGCAGGGATGTCTTTGCACGGCTGAAAGAGATGAATCCCGGGGTTCGGGTTATTCTCTCAAGCGGATACAGCATGGACGGACAGGCAAAAGAAATCATGGACCAGGGGTGCAGGGGCTTTATCCAGAAACCATTCAGCCTGAACAATATTTCCCAAAAGATACGCGAGGTCCTGGATGGACAATGATACAGGGCCTTATTCTCACGAGTATCCCGGGCACAGCAGGATCGGGTGAAGAAAGATCATCGAGGAACATCGCAGACTGAGCAGAAGGAATCACAACGACTGCTGGTGCCCGACTCGTCACACAACTTCAGCAAGCGCCCTCACAAAAGCCGCTGTCTCTTTCCACCCCAGGCAGGGGTCGGTAATGGATTTGCCGTAAATATTCTCATCGATGTTCTGTGCGCCTTCCAGCAGATAACTCTCCACCATCAAGCCTCTGACCATGTCCCTGAGCAGCGAGGAGTGCTTCCTGCTCTGCATTACCTCCATGCCGATCCTCGGCTGCTCCCAGTAGCGCTTGTTTGAATTGGAGTGGTTCGTATCCACCACAATCGTAGGATTAGCCATGCTGCGCTCCATATATGCCTGAGCAACACTTAAGAGGTTTTCATAGTGGTAATTCGGGATGCTCCTGCCATATATATCGACTGCTCCGCGGAGTATTGCATGGGTGAATGGATTACCCGATGTCCTTACCTCCCACTGATTATAGATAAATACGTGGGACTGCTGCCCGGCATAGACAGAATTCAGCATCACGGAGATATCTCCGCTGGTGGGATTCTTCATTCCTGCCGGCACCTCCATGCCGCTTATGGTGAGCCGGTGCTGCTGATTTTCAACTGACCGGGCACCCACAGCAACATAACTCAACAGGTCCTCCAGGTAGGGCAGATTGCCCGGATAGAGCATCTCGTCTGCCGCAGGAAGACAGGACTCCTGCAGCGCCCTGATATGCATCTTCCGAATTGCGTGTATCCCTTCTACAATGTTGGGCAATTTGTGAGGATCGGGCTGATGCACCATGCCTTTGTAGCCTTCTCCCAAAGTCCTCGGCTTGTTCGTGTAGATTCTCGGGATAAGGAGAATCTTTTCCTTCACCTCATCCTGCAGACGCGCGAGCCTGGAGACATATTCGCATACGGCATCTTCATTGTCAGCCGAGCAGGGCCCGATCACGAGAAAGAACCGGTCATTTTCCTTGTGAAATATCTCACGGATCTCCTGGTCCCGTTTCTCTTTCACCCTCTTCAAAGACGCAGGCAGGCTGGCGGCATCCATCACCTCCCGGGGACTGGGAATCTCTCTTCTATATTCAAAACTCAATACTCTCTTCTCCTGTGATGTTTCTGTCCTGCCATGCGATCAGATGCTGCATGGTTGCTCATATATTCATGCTCATCAGCTGTTATCGCACATTGATCCCTTATACCACGCCGGTGATGTTTCAGGAAATGATCTTGACGATGTCAGGGGCATGTCGCTCACTGGCCGCCGGGATACCTGCGGGATATCCCAGGATCACCGGAGCTACTATCCGGCAGTCCTCAGGTACGCCCATCTCCTCAAGGATCCGGGGATCACGCAGGTTCGATCCTAATGCAATCCAGCATGTCCCAAGCCCCCGGGAAGTTGCGGAAAACATGAAATACGACGCTGTCAGGGCACAATCCACATCCAGTGACTCCACGTCTTCAGGCCCCATGACAAACACAAGGCACGGCGCATTGTAAAAGACATTGAACTGCTCCAGGCGAAGCATCTCTTCATACATCTTCAGGGGTGAGTCCGGATTGCGCTCCAGGTCAGAGAGAAGGTTTCGTTTGCTTTCATCCGAGAGCCTCTTGATGAAAGCACGGTCTTCAATAATGATGAATTTGCAGGGCTGCCTGTCGCTGGCAGTGGGGGCAAGACACGAATCCTCGATGATCTCTTTCACAAGAGATACAGGCACCTGCTTATCCTGAAACTCTCTGATAGAACGCCTGTTTGTTAACAATTCCTGAAAATCCATGATCAGTCCTCCTTTCGGGACAAGAATCGCTTTTTGTAAACAATAACCAACACACCTGCCATGTACAATTTTTTTTATCGCGAGAGCAGAGTCACGCGTATCGTTTACGGGTGCTTGTCATGCATGATGTCGATCACGGTGACCTCGGGAGGTGAGAGGAAACGCATCGGCGGGCCCCAGGTACCTGTTCCCCGGCTGACATATAGATGGGCTCCGCCGGGAAGGTCGTACAAACCCGCAACGTGAGAAAAAAACAGCCCTATGACAAGCCGGAAAGGAAAGATCTGCCCCCTGTGGGTATGTCCTGAGAGCTGAAGGTCATACATCCCTTGTGTGTCTTTGCACACCAGAGGCAGATGTTTGAGGAGCACGGTATATGTATCCCCGGGCAGACCTGCAAGCAGCTCTTTTTCCGATGCGCCCGTTGAAAGGCCGAAGCGCGTGCCTGTTGGATCGTCGACACCTGCGATGGTGATGAGATCACGCACAGTCACTGCCTCGCCCCGAAGAACGGAGAAGCCGGCATCCCTCGTGATTTGAAGGGCTTGAGCAAGGCCCGCGTAAAACTCGTGATTCCCGGTGACGGCATATTTCCCGTACCGGGGCTCCACCTCTTTGAGGGACTGTGCCAGGGAGCTGAGCCCGTTGATCTGCCCGTCCACAAGATCGCCGGTAGATACAAGGATATCGGGGGTTGCCTCGGTTATCACCTCTATGATCCTGCTTAACCGATGCTGCCTGACAATGAGACCAAGATGCACGTCGGATATCTGGACAATCCGCAGACGGCCCATGGATTCGGGAATCTTGGAAGAAA
>CAYRCP010000015.1:0-21714 GCA_964422755.1 uncultured Bacteriovoracaceae bacterium
TCCTGATGGGGAAGGGGATCTCGATATTCTCCTGTGCATATCTCTTGTGAAGCCTTTTGATGAACTCGTGTTTTAGCAGGTACATGTTCACCACTTCTCCTGCACGCATAATGACCGTAAAATCGATGCTGGAATCATTGAACGTATGAAATCGTATCAGGGGATCATATGTGGTGATTCCGGTGATATCCTTCATGGCTTCACGGGCAACTTCCAGAGTCACTTCTTCTACCCGGTCAAGATCGCTTTCGTAACTTACGCCGACGTGCACCCTCACGGCGATCTCTTTTTGCGGGAGATAGTAGTTTGTGATCACGGTCTCGGCGAGCTTGGAATTGGGAATGAGGACCGTATTGTTTGAAAAGGTCCGTATGCTGGTATTCCTCCACGTGATATCGGTTACATACCCTTCGTCTCCGCTGTCGAGCTTGACGAAGTCCCCTGGTTTGAGCTGTCTCGATGCAATGATCTGTATCCCGGAAAAGAGATTGGCCAGCGTTCCCTGCAGGGCCAGGGCCACGGCAATGCCGCTGACGCCCAATGTGGTGAGCACCGGGGCGATGGAGATATTGAGCGACTGCAGGATCATGAGTGCACCGATGATCACGATAATCCAACGGGCAAAGCTTACCAGCAGAGAGGTGGAGTGGGATTGATTCTGAACTTTCCCCAGATAAACCCGGATCATTTCAGAACACACCTTAGAGATGATCCAGGTAGCTGTGGCGATAACTAAGATGAGCAGTGTCTTCTCAAAGTATTCCCGTATCCCGGGGGCAATTTTTAAAAAATGATACGCGAGATAAAGACCTGCCAGGAGAGCCCAGGGGACGATGACGCTTTTCAGGGCATCCACAACGATATCGTCCCACTTCCAGGAGGTCCGGCGTGCAAAGGAGTGAAGCGAGGAGGTGACCCATCTGCGGACAATGAGTCCTGCAATCCAAAAACCTGCAACAATTACTGCAAATATGACAAGGCCCTGCAATGTCTCTGTTTCAATTCGCATGTAGTTCTCCCCTCTTGAGAACTATCACAGAAAATGAGCGGTTGCAAAGAAATTGATAAGTAGTATTACGATAATACAAAACGTATAATGTGTTTAAATTCATGGTGTTACAATCATCAAAAAAAACGCATCTTTTCTTGACAGTTGAGGAATAAGGATGTTATGAATCACCATTCAGAAATTTGTGAGGAGCACATATGTTGGAAATCAGATTGCATGGTAGAGGCGGACAGGGAGCAGTCACCTCAGCGGAGCTTATCGCGATTGCCGCCATAAACAAGGGCAATTTCGCTCAAGCTTTTCCCAGTTTCGGCCCCGAGCGACGTGGCGCGCCAGTGGTAGCCTTTTGCAGGGTTGATGACAAAAAGATCAATATCCGGGCAAAAGTATATCACCCTGATGTGGTTATTGTCCTGGATCCCGGACTTCTGACCCTTCTCGATCCCACCGAAGGCATGAGTGATGATGGAATCCTTATACTGAACACGAAGAAGGCCATAGCGGATATCGACGGATTGACCGGGAAATCTGTGCGTGTGGCAACCGTGGATGCGAATACAATCGCGTTGGAGGAGTTGGGACGTCCCATCGTGAACACGACCATGATGGGGGCCTTTATCAAGGCCACAGGGCTGATTGACGTCGAAGATATCAGGGAACCGCTTATAGAGAGGTTCGGGCCCAAAATCGGGCCACGGAACATGTTGGCCCTTCAGCGAGCATATGACGAGGTTTCCATTAAGGAGTAGAACCATGGCAAAACCTATGGAAGAGATAACATGGCAGGAATTGGAACCAGGGTGCGTGGTGGTTGAAGTCGGCAATGCCCTGGAGTACGAGACAGGTACCTGGCGATCGGAAAAACCTGTCGTCAATAAGGATCAGTGTATCAAATGCGGTGTGTGCTGGCTGTTCTGTCCGGACGGATGTATCGTAAAGGCCCCGGAAGGACACTTTGAGGCAAACCTGACTTACTGTAAGGGATGCGGCATTTGTATGAAAGAATGTCCGGTCGGGTGTATCACCATGATCAGCGAGGAGGAATAACAAATGGCTAAGGTAAGAAAGGGTATAGAAGTCTCCATAGCCATGGCGGACGCTGTTGCACAGGCGAATGTGGATGTCATAGGAGCCTATCCCATTACCCCACAGACCCATATCGTTGAACATCTCTCCGAGATCGTGGCAAATGGTGAACTCGATGCTGAATTTGTTCCGGTGGACAGCGAGCATTCGGCAATGAGCGTGTGTTGCGGTTCTGCCGCAGTAGGGGCGAGGACGTTCACCTCGACGAGTTCTCAGGGGCTTGCCCTGATGGCGGAGATCTTTTACATCACCGCTGCCATGAGGCTTCCTGTTGTGATGGCGCTGGCAAACAGGTCTCTTTCAGGTCCGCTTTCCATCTGGAACGATCATACCGATACCATGATGGTGCGTGATGCAGGCTGGATACATATCTTTGTGGAGAATGGACAGGAATCCTACGACAGTATATTCACGGCATTCAAGATCGCAGAAGATGCCGGCGTCATGCTCCCGGTAGCGGTGAATTTCGACGGCTTTATCCTTACCCATATGATCGAGCCCATCGAATACGAGGATAATGATACCATTGCGAAGTATCTCCCCCCCTTCAAGATGAAGAACGCCCTGCATCCGGATAATCCGGTTTCCATGGGGTGTTTCGGGATGCCGGAGATTTATACAGAGGCCCAGATGCAGCGGGAGAGCAGCATTCGCGACGCTTACCCCGTGATACTCAAGGCATGGGAAGAATGGGGCAGTCTCACGGGAAGATACTATCATCCCATCGAGACGTACCGGGTTGAAGATGCTGACTACTGCATCGTCACCATGGGGTCTTACGGTGAAACAGCCATGGAAGTTGTCGATACTTTGAGGCAGGAGGGAGAGAAGGTGGGAGTCGTGAAGATCCGCCTTTGGAGGCCATTCCCCATGGATGAGTTCTGCAAGGTGGTTCTCGGAAAGGAATCATTGATCGTCGTAGATAGGGCAATAAGCTTTGGCGGTCCGGGCGGCCCCGTTGCTTCTGAATTGCGTTCAGCCCTGTATAAAAAAGAGGGTGCCCCGGTGATAGTAAATACCGTTGCAGGACTGGCAGGAAGAGATGTGTCCCGCGATGATTTCAGAAATATTATACTGGAAGGCAAGGCCAAGGCGCAAAAGGGTGAGACCGAAGGGTTCACCTTCTATGGCCTGAGAGGATAAGGAGTACGTTATGGATAGATTCTCGGTTTTTTCTTCAAGACTTGTTGATAAGTCGGAGAATTTCACCTCAGGTCACAGGGCCTGTCAGGGATGTGCCGAGGCCCTGGCGGTGCGGCATGTGATGAAGGCGCTGGGCAGGGACACGATTGTCGCCATGTCCACGGGTTGTATGGAGATCATCTCCTCGCCACTGCCTGTTACCGCATGGAAGGTGCCGTGGATTCACAATGCCTTTGAGAATTCCGCTGCTGTTATCTCCGGCTGCGAGGCAGGGATGAAAGCCCTGATGCGCAAAGGCAGGGTCGCTGAAAAGAAGATCAACTTTGTAGCCATGGGCGGCGACGGTGCAACGGCCGATATCGGAATGGGTCCTTTGTCGGGTGCGCTGGAACGCGGACATGACATGGTCTATATCTGCTACGACAACGAGGCATATATGAATACGGGCATTCAGCGTTCCAGCTCCACTCCATACGGTGCGAGCACCACGACGTCGCCTGCCGGCAGGGCCAGCATCGGCCAGCATACGCAGAAGAAGAATATGCCTCAGATCGCAGTGGCACACAACATTCCTTATGTGGCAACTGCGTGTCCGAGTTTTCCCTTTGATCTGATCGACAAGGTCAAAAAGGCGGCAGAAATGCCCGGTGCTGCATATGTCCATATCCTGTCTGTCTGTCCGACCGGATGGCGGATACAGCCCCAGGATGCCATCAAATATGGCAGATTAGCCGTTGATTCTTGTGTGTTTCCTCTCTATGAGGTCGTAAACGGGCAGTACCGGACCACCTATACCCCGTACAAGAAATTACCCGTAACGGAATACCTCAAGGGGCAGGGCAGGTTCAGGCATCTCACAGATAAGGAGATCCAGCAGATACAGACAACGGTTGATAGCGATTATCAAAAGATTTTGAAGAGATCTGAAGAGGATAGGTAAGATGGCAGTAGATAGAAAAAAGATCGATGAAATCATATCAGGCTATGAGAAATCAGAGGAATCTCTGTTAGCCATACTGCAGGATTTTCAACGGGAGTTCAATTATGTTCCTGAAGAGGGCATGGAGAAGTTGAGCGAGGTGCTCGGTGTCCCGGCCAGCAAGATCTATGCGATGGGGACGTTCTATAAAACCCTTTCCCTGGTGCCTACGGGCAGACATATGTGCAAGGTGTGCACCGGTACTGCGTGTCATTTGAAAGGGGCCTCTACCATAGCTGATGTTATCGGCAGAGAGTTGAAGATACAGCCGGGAGAGACTACTGAGGATGGGCGATTTACCCTGCAGACCGTCAACTGTGTGGGCGCATGTGCGTTGGCACCTGTTGTGGTGGTTGATGATGAAGATTATTATGAAGGATCTTCTCCCCAGAACATTCTCAAGAATCTCAAAAAATATAAATAAGGTTTGGGAAGGTTGATAGTCATGGAGAGCAAGAAGTTACATTCGGTTGTTGAATTTAATGAGTACAAAACGAAGATTCTTGATTCCGGGCAGAGCGAGTATCCGACGATTTACGTGTGTGGAGGCACTCCGTGCCTTGCAAAAGGCAGCAGGGATGTCGCAAGGGCCTTTGAAAAAGAGATCGAAGCACAAGGTCTTGAGTGCAAGGTTGAATTGAGCCTCAAGATTACCGGATGCCAGGGGTTCTGCAGCAAGGGGCCGGTCGTCTCTTTCGGAGATAATATCGTATACATGGAAGTAAAGCCCAAGGATGTTCCCGAGATCATTGAAAAAACAGTGAAGAATGGTGAAGTACTGGACGCGCTCGGGTACAAGGATCCTAAAACAAAAAAGAAAACAGCCTCCTTTGATGCCATTCCATTCTATGCTCATCAGAAGCAGCTGGTCTTGAAAGACCTGCGGGGAATCGATCCCGGGAGGATAGAGGACTATATCGCCAAAGGCGGATATTCCTCACTGGAAAAAGCCTTCGGTATGACCCCGGATGCCATAATAGACCTGATAAAAGAATCAGGATTGAGGGGACGGGGCGGGGGCGGATTCCCTGCCGGAAGAAAGTGGCAATCATGCCGGGCGATTGAAACCGATACGCGGTACGTACTCTGCAATGGTGACGAGGGAGACCCCGGGGCCTTTATGGACAGGTCCATCATGGAGGGAAATCCTCATGCCGTAATCGAGGGTATGATCATCGGGGCATGGGCAGTAGGCGCTAAAAAAGGATATGCCTACATCAGGGATGAATATCCCCTTGCTGTTGAGGTCATGAAGAAGGCGGTCACCGATGCAACAGCGCTCGGTGTTCTCGGCAAAAATATTTTAGGATCCGGGTTTGATTTCGAGATCAAGATCACCCGTGGCGGCGGCGCCTTTGTATGCGGAGAATCTTCTGCGCTGATGAGGTCTGTCGAGGGCAAGGTCGGAGAACCGCGGGCCAAGTATATTCGTTCGGTGGAGAAAGGGCTCTACGAACAGCCCACTGTCCTGAACAATGTGGAGACTTGGGCCAATGTGCCGCCTATCATCAACAACGGGGCTGATTGGTTCAGGCAGACCGGTACGGATGGTTCGCCCGGGACAAAGGTTTTCTCCCTTGCCGGCAAGGTGGTCAACACCGGTCTGGTGGAGGTCCCTATGGGGACGACCATCAGGGATCTGGTGGATAACATCGGCGGCGGGGTGATCGGCGGCAAGAGGTGCAAGGCAGTACAGACCGGCGGTCCGTCCGGCGGCTGTATCCCTGAATCCATGTTTGATCTTCCCATCGATTTCGACAGCCTGAACGATGCGGGCTCCATGATGGGCTCGGGCGGCATTATTGTCATGGACGAAGAGACCTGTATGGTCGATGTCGCCAGGTATTTCATCTCATTTCTGGCCGAGGAGTCCTGCGGAAAGTGTTCACCATGCAGGGACGGTCTTCCGCGTATGCTTCGGATTCTTACCGATATTACCCAAGGAAGAGGAAAAGAGGGTGACGTCGAGGTACTGGAGGAGTTGTGCGACGTGCTTTCCTATGCCGCGCTGTGCGGGCTGGGGACCTCAGCTCCCAACCCTGTTCTCTCTACCATCCGGTATTTCAGGGATGAGTATGATGCCCATATCAAAGACAAAAAGTGCCCCGGTGGTGTTTGTAAGAATCTCATCACCTACCGGATCGATCCTGATGCGTGTACCGGGTGTACGTTGTGCGCAAAGCAATGTCCGCAGGATTGCATAACCGGGGAGAAAAAACAGACCCACGTCATTGATCAGGACAAGTGCATCAAATGTAATGTGTGCAGAGATGTCTGCAAGTTTGATGCGGTTTTGGTTGAATAAGGATTATGCCATGGAAAAGATCAAGATAATAATCGACGGGAAAGAGGTTGAAGCAATAAAGGATCAGTGTGTTCTTGATGTTGCTCTGGAACATGGTATCTATATCCCTGCACTGTGTTACCACCCGGAAGTGGAAGCCAGCGGAGGCTCATGCCGGGTGTGTCTTGTGGAAGCTCATCAGAATGGCCGCATGCGGCTCGTGACCTCCTGCAACTACCCTGCCAGAGAGGGGCTGGAGATCAAAACAGATACCGATCTGGTACGGCGTATACGCAAAGGGGTAGTGGAGCTTCTCCTGTCCCGTGTTCCGGACTCGAAGGTAATCAGAGAACTTGCCGCAAAAAACGGCATTGAGGAGCCAAGGTTCTTCGTGGACGAAGGGGACAACTACCGCAACAAATGTATTGCATGCGGGCTGTGCACCCTGGTGTGTGAAGATGTGGTAGGGGTAAGCGCGATTTCCATGCAGAATCGAGGGTATGATAAGCTCCCGGGGACGCCATACCAGAAAGATTCCCAGGCATGTATCGGGTGCGGTGCGTGTGCCTACGTATGTCCCACCGAGGCTATCTCCATGACGGACAATGATGATACCAGGAAGATCTGGGGCAGGGAATTCAAGATGCTCAAATGCAGCGTGTGTGGTAAGCCCTACATACCCGAGGCCCAGGTAGATTGGATCGTCAAGACAACCGGTAAAGATCGGGCCTTTTTCGACAAATGCCCTGATCACAGATAGCCGGGATTTTCACATCGTTGAAGCTTTACCGGTTTCACAGCCGATAACCCGTGAAGTTCAAGGATGCTTCCGTGATCACGAAAACACAGCGGTTCTCCGGGAAAACCGGAGAACCGCTGTGTTCTTTGACCCTATATCCCCCGGTTCAAGACGTGTCTGAAATATCGATACAAAGGCCGGGAAACACTGATTTGACGGAGTCCTGTGTTGATGGCTTGTCGCCGGCTCGGGGAGTTTATACTCGCGGTGCATGATTTGATGAATGTTCTCATCCAGGCATTGTCGGCAGTGAACAGAGTTTCCTCAATTCCAACTGACTTCTATGGGGTATGGCAGGCTAAGATTCGATTTGGTTGACAGAGAGTGTGGATATCCGATAGCATGGATTTCCTTGTAGGGTGTAGGAGAAATAGAGCATGTTAGAGTTGATATCAGGCGGATTCAAGAAGGCACAGGATCTGCTTCACGGCAAAACGGTCATACAGGAAAAACATATCGATGAAGCCATAAAGGCGATTCGCATATCTCTGCTCGAGGCTGATGTTGAATTTCATGTCGTAAAGACCTTTATAGAAGGAGTCAAAGAAAAGGCCTTGGGAGAAATTGTCCAGACCAGGGTGTCCCACGGAGGGAAAAAACTCAAGGCATCTCCCCAGCAGCATTTTGTCAAGATCTGCTATGATGAACTCGTGGGCCTTATGGGCCCGGTGGATACATCCATCACCTACGGTGGCCGTCCGGTGACCGCGATCATGATGGTAGGGCTCCAGGGCAGCGGAAAGACCACCTCGACGGCAAAACTTGCCCGGTTTATTGAAAAGCAGGGGAAGAAGCCCATGCTGGTGGCTGCTGACGTGTATCGTCCGGCAGCAATCGATCAGCTCAAGGTGCTGGGTGGTCGTCTCGATATGCCGGTTTTCTTTGCCCCGGGAAAGACCCCGCCACAGATCTGCAGAGATGCCCTGGATGCCGCACAGATCAAGGGATGCGACGTGGTCCTGTTCGATACCGCCGGGCGAACTATCCTCGACGATGCCCTCATGAGCGAACTCGAAGACATCAAGCAGATTACTTCTCCGGAAAACATCCTGCTTGTTGTGGACGCGATGATCGGTCAGGAATCTGTCAATGTGGCAAGCGAGTTCGATCGCCGGCTTGGCCTTTCCGGGTTCATCCTCACGAAACTCGACGGTGACGCACGGGGTGGAGCTGCCCTGTCCATAAAGGAAGTTGCGAAAAAACCGATCAAGTTCCTCGGGATGGGCGAATCGCTGGACCGGCTTGAGGAATTCAGACCGGAGGGGCTTGCTTCCCGGATACTCGGGCATGGTGATGTCGTCGGCCTCGTAAAAGACTTCGAAGATGTGGTGGATGAGAAAAAGGCCGAAGAGGATGCGGAAAAACTCCTCAGGGGAGATTTTACCTTCAACGATTTTCTCAAACAGCTCAAGATAATGAAGAAAATGGGGTCGTTGACCGATATTATTGGTAAGTTACCGCTGGGGCAGCTCGGAATACCTCAAGGGGTGCAGGTGGATGACCGGGAGCTTGTACGGATAGAGGCAATTATCAATTCCATGTCCAGATATGAGAGAGAAAATCCCGATTGCATGGATGACAGACGTATTTCCCGGATTGCTGCCGGCAGTGGACATGCAAAAAACAAGGTTGTTGAACTCATCGGGAGGTTCAATACCATGAGAGGCCTCATGAAGGGCCTGGGCTCCGGAAAGAAAAAGGCCCTGGGTAAATTGGGACTGAATAGAAATATGGCCGGTATGTTTGAAGACCAGCTGCCCAAACAGCCCAAGAGAAGTCTCGTGGACTTAAAGAAAAGCAAGAACAAAAAGAAGGCGGCAAAGAAGGCTAAAAAGAAAAATCGTTAATATTTTGCACCCTGATTGTGGGAGCTCTATGGTTGATAAGGAGTTGAAAATCTACAGGAGGATCTGCGAGGCAATATCTTTTGCCCCGGATGTGGAAGCTGTTGCCGGCTCCATCCTGGATATCGTTATTGATGAGACGATTGCAGAGAATGCTTCCATCATGATGCCCTCGTATGACAAGACGCATCTCGAGATAAAGGCAGCAAAGGGGATAAAGGACAAGGCTACGCGTTATTCGGAACACTCGCTGGGGCAGACATTTCCCATGGGAGAGGGGATTGCCGGGTCGGTAGCACTGAGCAGGGAACCGGTTATAATCCATGATACCGGGACCGATCCGCTCTATCAGAACAAGAAGATCAATGTTGAAATCGGGTCCATGCTCAGTTTGCCTCTTATCTATGCTCAGAGCGAACTCGTTGGTGTTTTGAACCTGAGCCACTCCAAGGGGCATGCCTTCAGCGAGGAGGACCTGAAGCTGGTGAACATACTTCTCAGGCCAGCTGGACTCGCTTTGAGAAATGCGAGGGTCATGAGTGATGTGGAAGAAATAAACAGCATGCTCAAGGCCGAACTTTCCATGACTGACAAGGCCTTAGGTGAGTTTGGCAAAAACATATTCAGGGTGTTCACCTGTATGTCCATTGGGGTGCTCACTACAGATCCCGCAGGGGTGATAACCGCGATAAACAAGAAGGCTTCCGACATGCTCTCTTTAGGTGTGGGCGCAAACCTGTCATCTCTGGTGGGTGATAACGTATTGAATCAGCTGGGTCCTGATATGGATGAGCTCTCCATGGATGTGGAGGTGAACTCCGGCATACTCAATCTTGAATTATCCCTGCTGCCCATGAAGCCCTCATGGCAGGCCCTGGTATGCCTCAGGGACGTTACCCTGGACAGGTTTAAAGAAAAAGAGCTCGTTCGGGTAAAAGACCAGTACAAGGACATGGTGGAAAAGGCGCTGGATGCCGTCTATATCATCAAAGGCGGCCGTTTCCTGCTCACGAATAAAAAGTTTCAGGAGATGCTGGGCTATGAGCAGGATGATATTATCTATAAGCACTTCAGGCACTTTGTAACAAAAGAATCTGTCCGCAGGCTGGCCGCGGCACTGAGACCGCAAAAGGGAAACATCTTTGTTCCCAATCTCGAAGTGCAGGCAGTGAAAAGGGATGGGCAGAGAATGTTCCTCGAGATCAGCATCGGGAGGCTGATCATAGAAAATGACCAGTGCTATGTCGGGGTGGTGCGCGATATTACCAGTAAAAAAGAACTGCTGGCCTTGAAGACGCGTTTTCTGCACGTAGCTTCTCACGAGATACGGGTCCCACTGACCGTAATTCGGGGATATGCGAGGATGTTGTCAAGGGATACGCAGCAGGCATTGTCCCTTGTTCAAAGAGAAAACGTATTCGAGATAGAGACTCAGTGCGAGAAATTGCTCCATTTCAGCAATTCTCTGCTGGATTTTGCAAAGATAAATACCGAGAAGATCACCTTGCATAAACAGCAGGTGGATATCCGTGATTACATCAAGGGCATCGTGAGAAATATGCAGATAAGCGCGAAAGATAAGGGTGTGGAGATTATATTTAAAGATAATGAGCACCTTCCCGACCTGTTTGTTGATCCCATCAAGTTTGAACAGGCGATATGCAATCTGCTCGATAATGCCGTGAAGCACTCTCCTGATGGAGGCACGGTGAGGATAACCGCATCCCGGGGAGTGCCCGATGGCGATGCGATTAATAAGATTCTGAATCAGGAAAATGTTATCCTGTCTTTCCTGGATCAGGGTCCGGGGATCAGAGCGGAAGAGGCGCGGGACTTGTTCAGCGATTTTTATGTAGGCGTAAACGGGAGGGCAAAGGGGGGAATCGGCCTTGGGCTTGCCATCACCAAGGAGATCATCCATGCCCATGGGGGGCAGGTGGAAGCCCGGCCGTCAGGTGACGGAGGGCATTTTATCGTCACAATACCCTTGAACAGCTAACTTAATTGATGTATTTATTAATATAAATTACTGATATGCTTGGATGACTATGATCGATAAGATTAGAATTTTAGTTGTAGATGATGATGATAGTATTCGGAGGTACATAGCAAAGCTGCTTGGGCAAAGCGGGTATGACGTGGAAACCGCATCCAATGGTAAGGATGCCGTGAATTTCCTGCGTACCGGCGATGAGGTCTCACTCGTTATCCTGGACATTCTCATGCCTGAGATGGATGGTCTGGAAACATTGAACGAGATACGGAAACTTGCCGGAGATGTGCCTGTCTTGATGCTGTCTGCGCTGGGTCAGACGAATATTATCGTCAAGGCCATGAAGGCCGGTGCAACCGATTATCTCGTCAAGCCCTTTGAGGAAGAAGAACTGGAACTTGCCATAACCAAATCCCTCGAGAAAAAGAAGCTGCTCAGTGAGATCTCCACCCTGAAGAAAAAGCTCCGGGTGGATGAGCTTCGAGGTGAATTCATCTATAACAGCGCCAAGATGCAGCGGGTTAAAGACCTGATTGACCAGATAGCGGAAACCGATGTGAGCGTCCTGATCGAAGGCGAGAGCGGAACCGGTAAGGAACTGGTGGCACGGGCGCTGCATTACCGATCAGGCATGAGGGACAAACCTTTTATAAAGGTCAACTGTGCCGCTCTTCCGCATGAACTCCTTGAATCGGAGCTGTTCGGATATGAACGGGGTGCATTCACCGGTGCCTATAAGGCAAAGGCGGGAAAATTCGAACTGGCAAGCAATGGAACCATATTCCTCGATGAGATCGGAGAGATGGATCTCGGGATCCAGTCCAAGCTTCTCCAGGTCCTGCAGGGAGGAACCTTTTCGCGTCTCGGCGGCAAACTGGATGTCAAGGTCAACGTTCGCATTATTACCGCCACAAACAGGGATCTGAGAAAGGCAGTGGAGGAGGGAATCTTCCGGGAGGATATCTACTATCGTCTCAATGTGGTCAACATCCATATTCCCCCTCTGTCGGAAAGAAAAGAAGACATCACCTATCTCTTTGAATATTTCCTTGATGCGTATAATGAAAAGTACGGCAAAAATATTATTGTGGATAAGGAAGAGTTATATCCGCTTCTCCTTGGATATTCCTGGCATGGCAATGTGCGGGAATTAAAGAACCAGGTCAAAAGGCTGGTGATCCTGGGTGATATCAATGATCTGATGCGATACCTCAGAGACGGAGGCACGTTCACGCATGAGAGGCAGATAAAAACTGCCGTGCTGGAGACATTCGAGGTTACCTCTGATGAAACAGAGATCGTACCGCTGAAACTGGCTGCAAAAGAGGCGTCGTTAAAGGCGGAGAGAGAAATGATTCTCAGGGCGCTGAAAGAGACAAACTGGAACAAGAAAAAGGCAGCGCAAATACTCCAGATAAGCTATAAGGCCCTCCTGTACAAGATAAAGGAATGCGGTATAGAAAAATGATAAAGGACATGCGGATGAAGAACCTGTTAATAGCCCTTGTGCTTTTTCTGATCCCCGGGGGGCTCTTTGCCCAGGAGACCCTGTATCTGATAGGGCCATCCGACCTTCTGGAGATATCTGTCTGGGGAGAGGATGCCCTGTCACGGCAGGTCATTGTGCGAACCGACGGCTATATTTCTCTGCCGCTCGTCGGGGATATCCAGGCTGCGGGAAAGACTCCTCCGCAGCTGCAGAAAGGTATAGAATCCGTTCTGGCAAAATTTATCAAAGACCCCCACTGCGCAGTCATCATTGTGGAGCCGAGAAGCAAACGGTTTTATATCGAGGGGCAGGTGAATACCCCCGGCGAATATATACTCGATCGCAAGATGTTCTTCACCCAGGTCATACCGCTGGCCGGTGGTTTTACCGAGTGGGCTGACAAAGGAGACATCATCATCCTGCGTTATCTGGGCAGTGAACAGACGAGACTAGAGGTGGACTACACCAGGATCATAAAGGGCAAACAACAGGATGTATCCATCGTACCTGGAGATACCATAATAGTACCGTGAGGATAAAGCTAGCCCACGTTGTCATATCATTTGTTGTGTTACCCATAATCTTGTGCAGTTCTGCACGTGCAGCCACGTATGAAATCCATCCCGGGGTGCGTGCTTCGTATGAGTATACGGACAACTATTTCGGTACCGCGCATGACGAGGAGTCGGAGAATATTTATGAGATCGGACCGACCCTGGATTTTTCATGGGCAACGCAGACATTGACCTGGGAGAATTCAGGATATATCGCCAAGAGGTATCATGAAGAGTTCGACGAGGATGATTCCACGGAAGCGACCCTCGAGAGTCATCTGGCAGCGTCATCCATACGACATGCCCTTGATCTTACCTATTCGTACATCCAGACCAGAGACAGAGAGAGCCTCGAAGATCCACGCGGGATAACACGTGTTAACACAGGCTCGGTGGGATATACCAACACATTGAGTCAGGAGACTGCACTTTCACTGGGGTATTCTTTGACGGACGAGAACAATCCCTCGCCGGATGAGGATATATTGAGCCAGGGCCCGACGATATCCCTCACGCATCAACTGACCCCCAGGGGAAGTCTGAGTGCATCTTTCGGGTATGTTTACTATGATTATGAGATCAGCGAGAATACCTGGGTGTCGACCTCGAGTGCGCACTGGGGATATATGGTTACTCCCTCTCTGGAACTGGGCACCGGGTTCAGCTACGAACATGAAGACCGGGGACGTCTGCCCAGCGAGGACATTTACCGTGCAAATCTTACGGCGGGCTATGTGCTTGGCCGGCATACGACTATCGATGTAGCAGGCGGTTACAGCTGGCTGGCCATGGAACATGAAGACAGACAGGGCACATACACCCTCGATGCCGCAATCACGAGCGAAACACGCTACGATGTGTTCTCGCTTTCCGCATCCAAAGGCTACACCGCTGAATTCACCACGGATCGCTACGGCACCTATGATACCTGGTCGGTTTTGGGTTCATGGGACAGGACCTTGATGCGCACCCTGATTTTTTCTGCGTCAGTATCAATTACCGACAATAAGCCCACGGCCGATACACTGGAGGAGCGGGAACGGGATAAGGTGGGAACTGCAGCTCTTGCCTGGGCACCTTCTGAGCATTTCGATGCACGGGTCTCATACGAGCGGCTACGGCACGAGTACGAGATTTCAGATACCGAAAAGGAAAACCGATACAGGATTACCATAGAGGGGCGCTATTGACAGATCAGGCAAAGCACATAGAAATACAGGATATCTTCGATGCACTGGCGAAAAAGTGGTACTGGGTCACCATACCGCTGGTTTTCTTTCTTCTGCTGGGTGCATGGCTCTACGTTGTTCTCCCGAGGACCTTTGAGGCCTCGACCCTTATCCTCGTGCAGCCGCAGGAGATTCCTTCGGCCTATGTGGAAGCTACCGTAAGATCGGGTATCGAGGAGAGGGTCAGGACACTGTCCCAGGAGGTGATGTCCCGTTCAAACCTCGAGAATATCATAGAGGAAATGGGTCTCTTCAGACAGGAGCGGGCAAAGGGTGTATCCATGGATATCCTGGTGGCATCGCTCAGGAAACGTATTCAGGTGGATACGAGCGGCGGCAGGAGAGGCCAGACGAGTTCTTTTACCATATCCTTCAATGGACGCGATCCTCAGGTGGTGGCGGATGTTGCAAACAGGCTCGCCTCGTTTTTCATCGAGTCGCACCTGAAGCTGCGGGCAAAACAGGCGACGCAGACCACCCTTTTCCTGGAGAAACAGCTCAGTGATCTCAAGGCACTTCTCCAGGAACAGGAAGTGCAGGTCGAGGGCTACCGGAACAAGTATATGGGGGAGCTTCCCGAGCAGTTGACAAGCAATATCTCCACCATCTCCGGCCTTCAGATGCGTCTCGAATCCATCCAGGCCTCTCTGGCCGATGCCATGAACCGGAGACTGGTAATCCAGAGACAACTCTCCCAGGTAGAGAGTGATCAGCCCGGAGCAACCCTGTCTCAGCGCGGTTCACGGATCGCGGGACTCAGGGCCCAGCTCGAGGAGGTCTCTTCGCGGTACACCCCTGAGCATCCGGCAGTGAAACAGCTGAGAGACCAGATTGAAGATCTCGAGAATCAATCGGAAGAAGCAGGCCCCATCAGCACTGATCCTGAGGTGACGGAGCTGAGAAGCCAGTTTTCAACCATTAACATGGAGATTGAATCACTCCAGAATGATTCGGAACGGTTAAAACAGAAGATAGAATACTACCAGCAGCGGGTGGAGAATACCCCGAAAAGGGAACAGGAAATTGCAGCGCTCACCAGGGATTATAATATTACCCAGCAGAATTACCAGAGGCTCTTAGACAGGCTGTATGAGGCAAAGCGGGCCGAGAGTATGGAAAAGAGGCAGCAGGGAGAACAGTTCAGGGTCGTGGATTATGCCCAGCCGCCCCAGATACCGGTGAGCCCCAACCGAAACAGGATAGCGCTGGTGTTTCTGGCTCTCGGACTTGCCGCAGGTACCGGTATGATCTTCCTTTTCGAGATGCTGGATTCAACGGTCAAAGGGATCAAACAACTGGAAAAATGGGCAGGGGGCATACCGTGCATAACAGCCATTCCCCTTGCGCTGACAGAGGTGGACAGGCGTCGGAAAAAGGTAAAGACGATTTTGTATATCGCGCTGAATCTTTCGCTGGTAATCGCTGGTGTGGTTGTCGTAGGTTATTCGCACGTTCACCATATCATCGTCGATATACCGATACCACTGCCGTTTTAGAGGCCGGCTGCTATGTACAGAGAATTTTTCGGCTTGAAAATAAAACCGTTTTCCATCACCCCGGATCCGCGGTTTCTGTACATGAGCCCGGGGCACAAGGAGGCATTGGCACACCTCCTCTATGGCATCAAAGAGGCGAGCGGTTTTGTGGTAATTACCGGTGAGGTGGGTACCGGAAAGACCACCATACTCAATGCCTTTCTCCTGAAATTACCCCCGCGCATGCCCAAAGTGGTGATAAAAAATCCCCACGTGCAACCGGAAAACCTCTACTTCCTTCTGGGTGAAGCCATTGGCATGCCTGAGGAAAAACGCAGCAGGGGAAATGTGCATGAGTATGAGGAACGCCTGAAGGAAACAGGCGGCGTGGTATTGATCGTTGATGAATCGCAGGGATTATCCGTGGAGATGCTCGAAGAGATCCGGCTGCTGTCAAATCTCGAAACAACGAACGAGAAACTCGTCCAGATAATGCTGCTGGGGCAGCAGGAGCTCAACGATAAGCTGAAAAGTCCACAACTGCGTCAGCTTAAACAGCGCATCGGACTGAAGTACCACATACCTCCTCTGGATAGTAATGAGACGGGTGACTATATCGACCACCGGCTCAGGGTTGCGGGATATGAACCCAGGGAGAAACCACTCTTCACAGCATCTGCACTTGGTGAGATATACCGGTACAGCAAGGGTTTTCCGCGGCTCATTAATATCCTATGCGACAATGTCCTGCTTGCCGCCTATAGTGATAATCTCAATCAGATAAGTGCATCCATGGTGAGAAAGGTTGTCGTGGATCTCGAGAGCACCTATGGAAAGTCAGCATCAAAGAGGTCGTCATTTCTGCAGGGCTCGGGTGATTCCGGAAGAGGGGTGTGGTTTAAGATCGCTGCGGCTTTTATGCTCTGCCTGATCCTTGCCGGTGCAGGATGGGCACTCTATTCGTTCGGTACACGCTATCTTGTGCAACCCGCTCCTGTGGTTTCCCGGGTGGAGACTGCACCACAGGGCAAGAGACTTGATGCAGCCGTAGATACGTCACCCCAGGTAATTCCCGGGGAAACCGAGATGCCGCAGGAAGCTGAAAGACCCCCTGCACAGGACAAGCCGGCTTTGAAGATGATCAGAGAAAAGGTGGTGCTGCAGGATGAAGGTGCTCTCCATGATGCGCCGCCTATCCCGCCGAGCCTGGGGGATGCGCAGCAGCCTGAAGGGACACTCGTTACCGTCAATGTGGGCGATACCATTGCAGAACTGGCCGCAAACTATTACGGAAGGGTGGATGCTGCAATATTGCGTACCATAAGGGAAGCCAATCCCAACCTTGATAATATTGATCTGATCTATGAGGGGCAGCAGATCTTTATGCCTGATTTAAAGAGCTCTCCGAGGGTGCTCTACAGTGTCAGTGTCGCATCGTATCATTCGATAACCGAGGCAAAGGCAGTCTTCCTGGATCTTCTCAGCAAAGATTACGAAGCCACGATATATCCGTACATGGATGCTCAGAGCAACACCTGGTACCGAATCACCATCGGTACGTTTGGCGCCAGGACCGATGCCATACGATACTCTGCGCAACTCAAAGATAAAGGATTCTATTATGCAAAACCGGTCAAGATAAGCATGGAGGAGTAGGACGTGAAGATATCAAAGGCCTTGGAAAAGAAGGATGTTGATTTTTTAAGACAGGCAGCTACGACAGGACGTCTTGACGATCATCTCTACATGCATCATATGCCGTACTCATACACGGCGGAGCAGATACGCAAGCTGAGAACATTCATATTCCATATGCCGAACAACATCACCCCCCGGGTTATCATGATAACAAGTGCACTGCCTGGTGAAGGGAAGTCAATCATTGCATCGAACCTGGCCATAGCCATTGCTAAAGGCGACGATCAGCATGTCCTTCTTGTGGATTGCGACCTGAGAAAGCCTTCTTTGCATGACCTGTTCAAATATTCTCCGTCAAAGGGTGTAAGCGAGATTATCCAGGGCAAGGCCGAGGTGGGAGACTGTCTCATCAAGACTCCTATTGAAAAACTCACGATCTTATCTGCTGCTCAGGAGGCACCCGCCAATCCGTCGGAACTGCTCGAATCCAAAAGAATGAGTGCACTTATCAAAGAGTTGAAGGAGCGCTACACAGACCGGTTCCTCATTATCGACACCTCTCCCATCCAGGCTACGGTGGACCCGAAGATCCTTGCCGATCAGGTGGATGCAATCGTCATGGTAGCCAGATACCGCTATACGAAAGAGGCAGATTTCAAGATGGCAATGGAGTCGCTGCCCAAGGATAAGGTCATCGGTACCGTGCTCAATGCACTGGATGAACTTCCGGCAAAAAAGTACAAATATCGAAAGTATAACTACCACAGCTACTATTAAACCAATATCCGTTCTTTCTGTCTGCCCGCCCGGGGTGGAATCCTGCACTTGCGAGCGGAATAATGTCCATCGGCTGTTCTGCTTGGATACCCAACATGGGTTTCGTATATATTGTGGCAGCGTGTCTGAGTATGGTATGGTTCATCTATGCTCGCTAGCCTGGCTGCCCATATCTTCCCCGGTAGATGTCTTGTCTGTGGAGCAGCCGGTCGTGTGCAGCTTGGTGTGTGTGCATCATGCAGGTCGCAGATTCGCCGTGTTCCCGAGCCTGTCTGCGATATCTGCGGCAAACCGATCGGTTCCTGCGGCACGTGCATTGAATGTCAATTCATGAGGCCTCCTTTTGATAAGATGCTCTCCGCTGGCGTCTTTGAGGGGCTTCTCAAGGATATTATCCATCGATTCAAGTACCATAATGCCACATTGTTTAAGAAGCCTCTTGCAGGGCTTGTTTTTGACATGCTTGCACGTACAGATATCAGCCCTGATATGATAACCTTCGTCCCCCTGCACTGGACAAGGATGGTAGGCAGAGGCTACAATCAGGCTGCCCTTATTGCCCGTGAATTGTCTGGATATATGGGTATCGATATGAGATATGATGTAATACATAAAGAACGCAGGACCCCAAGCCAGGTCGGGTTGAAACGGTCTGACAGAATGAGGAATCTTCGTGATGTTTTTATCTCTACCGGGGTTAATGGAAAAGCGGTTCTGGTTGTGGATGATGTAATAACAACGACCCTGACTGCACGCGAAGTATCAAGATCTCTCAAAAGGGCCGGTGCTTCGCATGTGGTTTTTGTCAGTGTTGGGAGGATGATTAGATGACGCCAAGCAGGATTCGTTCGAAAAAGGCACCCAGATACCTCGAAGATATCACCTACAGCGTTGCACCTGAGCAATTGGAGAAAAAAGAGGACCTGTTTACATCCAGCCGTTTTCTCGGGATATACGATGAAGAACAGATCATGCGGATACTCGACAAGGTGGGTATTATAGGAATTCTCCATAAAAGGGGATATCGAAATCTCATTATCAATATATCGAAACATGACAACTACACCTCAAGGCTGTACGTAAATTTCGACACCATGGAGAAAGAGACACGGCTCATAGAACTCATTGTTCGCGAGGGGGTATTCAGACCGAAAGAACACTTCGTGGACGGATTCGATTTTTCCGACGGACTGTCCATGATGTTGATCGAATGGCTTGCCCTTCAGGACCCCAGGGCCGCATTCAAACCAGGCAGACCGAGACTGCCGGGACAGCTTTATCCCGGCCTCGGCGGGCTTGAGAACATACAGGGCATGCTCTACTTATTCGGGAAAACCATGGGCAAGGATGCCATAATCGACATCCCCGAATTTTATCATGCTGCCGTCATATATTCACGCATGTACTCATTTTTTTCTCCCGCCGATACCGGACAGATACAGGCAATGATACGGGATTTGAGCGAGGGACCCCTTGCAGAAGTCTCCTTTGCCATAACCTGTGACTGCCTTCTGGATGGAAAAACCGGCGAAAAGGCCCGGTGGAGGCCTTCTGAACAGGTGTATCCCATTTCGAAGAAATTGAAACGTTACGTTGAATATAAACAATACCATGCCCTTGTAGAGGAGACTAGGAACAAGCTGTGTTTTTCCCTGGATTGGGAGAAGTACGAACAGCTGAAAGAGCAGGGGATAACAGATGAAATATAGATTCGGTATTATCGGTCTGGGAAGGGTGGGCAGTGCCATGATCACGCTGCTGAGGCAGGCCGGTCACACCCCTGTGTGGGCGGTTTCTTCGCATGCCGGAGGGCAGGGGGCCCCGGTGGTTTCATCCGTGCCGGATGAGCCCTTGGGGGCAGAGGTGGTTTTTATCTCGGTGCCCGACAGTGCTATCGAAGGGCAGGCGGAGCAGATCGCCAAAAGGTGGGGAAAGGCCTGTGACGGGATCACCTTTTTTCATTTCAGCGGGCTTTTTTCTTCGGATCTGCTCGTAAGCCTTGCCCGAGAAGGCGGAGAGGTGGCGAGCCTGCACCCGCTGCAGTCCATTATGGATGTTGCTCAAGCCGGGCGTGCCATTCAAGAGAGTTTTTTTACGGTAGAGGGATCGGAAAAAGCAGCCGCTGTGGCACAGGACTTGGTTTCCTCCATCGGTTCCCGGGTGAAGGCCATAGAGAAACAGGACAAGGTTCTCTATCATGCTGCAGCGGTGATTGCATCGAATTATCTGGTAAGCCTCGCTGCCCAGGCTCAAGGGCTTATGGAGGCGATAGGGCTGTCTCCCGAATATCTGATGCCTCTCATCAGGGGCACGGTTGCAAATATCGAAAAACACGGCCGATCCGCACTTACCGGTCCTGTACAGCGGGGCGACTGGGAAACGGTCAAGGCGCACCTTTCAGAGCTGGACAAAAGGTTCCCCGAGATCCTGCCGTCATATCATAGCCTAGCGGTGTATACTGCGCGTCTGTCAGGGAAAAACTGGCCCGAGGGCATTTTTTCCCCTGACCATGTGCTTGATTGGGATCTCATGGCTGAAAAGGCGGCAATATTCAAGAAAAGAAAGATGAAGCTGGTTTTTACAAACGGCTGTTTCGATATCCTCCATGAGGGACACGTATCCTACCTGAGACAGGCCCGTGCCCTGGGGGACGCTCTGGTGGTGGGGCTCAATTCCGATGAGTCGGTATCCAGGCTCAAAGGGCAGGGGAGGCCCGTCAATGACCAGACCGCCCGCGCTGCCGTGCTTGGCTGTCTGGAATGCGTTGATTATGTCTGCATATTTGATGAAGACACCCCGTATGAACTCATCAAAAGAATCTGCCCCGATATCCTGGTAAAGGGGGGAGACTGGAAGATCGAGGATATCGTCGGCAGTGATATCGTTCGGTCCCTCGGCGGAGAAGTGTACTCGCTTTCATTCAAGCAGGGCCGCTCAACCACCGGCATAATCGAGAAAATCAAAGGGGAATGAACAACGCTGCAGCTCTCAAAAATCACTGGGATCTTCGAGAACCTGCGGTGGGGTGAAATCAACCAGGCAACAGGATTCTGATTCTAGGGATGTTATCGTGGAAGACCCCACGATGTATACTCACGGGCACCCGGGTATGCCCTGATCTCGAAGAGGTTTCCGTTGATATTGAGAGTGCTGTCTGATATACCAATACGAATGGATGCGGCATTTGAAGAAAAACTGCGTGAGATAATACATAGTTCTACCCCCTACACGCAACAGATAGGAGAATATATCCTCGATTCAGGGGGTAAACGTCTCAGACCGAAACTGGTTGAGCTTATCGGTGAGGCAGTGGGGCTTGCCCCTGAGATGATCCATTGCCTGGAATACGCAGTTGAACTCATGCACACGGCAAGTCTCCTCCATGATGATGTAGTGGACGGAACCGAAATCAGGA
>CAYRCP010000016.1:0-19246 GCA_964422755.1 uncultured Bacteriovoracaceae bacterium
ATCAGGAGGATGCGCATGGCGGCATGGCACGGGGCTGATCATCTCATGGTGATCCGTACCGCCGGCCAGTCGCATTTCGACGGCCTCATCGAGGGCACGCCTGAAGGCGTCGGCGGCATACCCATTTCCCGCAAACAGGTCCGCGCGTCGCGCAAGGCCCTCGACTTGATCGAAGAGGAAGTCGGCCGACCCATCAATTTTCATTCCTATGTCAGCGGCGTTGCCGGGCCTGAAATCGCGGTGATGTTTTCGGAGGAAGGCGTCAACGGCGCCCACCAGGATCCCCAGTACAACGTGCTGTACCGGAACATCAATATGCACCGGTCTTTCGTGGACGCCGCCGAGGCCAAGACCGTTATGTCTGATGCCGGGATTCTCCAGATCGACGGCGCCCACAATGCCAATGCCACGGCCAAACAAGCCTGGAAGGTCATGCCCGAACTCCTGGTGCAGCATGCCATTAACTGTGCGTTTTCCCGCGCAGCCGGCATGCCCGGGGAAAATATTGCCCTTTCCACGGTGCCGCCCACGGCACCGCCGGCTCCCAAGCTGTGGCTCGATCTGCCCTATGCCATCGCGCTGCGCGATCTGTTCAAGGGGTATAAATTCAGGGCACAGCAGAACACCCGGTACATGGAAGCCGATATGGCCGAAGCCACCATTACTCACGTCCTGGATACCCTGATCTCCCGCATGACCTCCGCCGACATCCAGAGCACGATCACGCCGGACGAGGGCCGCAACGTGCCCTGGCATTACAACAATATCCTGGGGGTGAATACGGCACGCCAGACGCTCATGGGAGTCGACGGCCTGATGGAACTGGTGGCATTGAAAACGCAGGGATATCTGCCGGATAAGGTGCGTGAATTAAAAGAACGCGCCGTGTTGTTTCTCGAGGAAATCATTGATGAAGGCGGTTATTTCGCGGCAGTGGAGCAGGGCCAGTTCGTGGACTCCGGGTATTTTCCGGAAAGAAACAATGACGGCATCGCCCGTGAGCCTGGCGGCGGTGTGGCCGCAGGCAGCATCATCAGGAGGGAATCCGATTACGGGGCACCGGTGTGCAGCCATTTCGGCAATAACAGTTATTCGGACAAGGCTTGCGTTACCTATGGCGGATGCACCCTGTGCGATCCATCCAAAATCGCTTATATCGATGAGCTGGATGATACGGACAACGCCAGCAACCGCCTTGAACAACCGTTGGCGGATAAAGAGGCCGGCATGGTGCGGCCGGAAGTTCAGTGGGCCGGGGACGGCATTGTCTGCGTTACCCTTTTTGTTCCCGAAGAACCCAGGATTGCAGAAGCCGCTGCCCTTGAAATGGCCCGGAAAATGGGGCTTGCCGATCCCGAGGTGATCAGTCGCCGATTGATCCATCCCGCAGAGGGATCTCTGTTCGAGATCAAGGGGGTGCTGAAGTATGCCGTGGACAAAAACAAACTGGTGATTCCCGAGGAAGAAGAGGTCATGCCGGATGAGGAGATTGAAGCCTTTGTAAGACCCCGCAAGATTCATGTGGTGGCCGCCACCGTGGGCGAGGATGAGCATTCGGTGGGCATGCGTGAAATCATCGACATCAAGCACGGCGGCCTGGAAAAATACGCGTTTCGCTGCCATTACCTGGGCACGTCCGTGCCGGTTTCAAAAGTGCTGGATGCAGCCGAAGAAACCGGTGCCAAAGCCGTATTGATTTCCACGATCATTTCTCACAACGACATCCACCGGGTCAACATGCGGCGGCTTCATGATCTTGCCGTAGAGCGGGGCATACGAGACAACATTATCCTGATCGCGGGCGGCACGCAGGTCAATGACGCCATTGCCGTCGAATGCGGGATGGATGCCGGATTCGGCAGGGGGACCACAGGGGGGCATGTAGCGAGTTTTATCGTCGGAAAGATGATGCGAGGAAAAGATCATCCGCCATGGTAATAAACCGAACCCTACGGCTTACAGCCGATGCTCGTCATGTTGTTTGGGGCTGGCATAGCAGGACTTTTTGACAAATGCTCTCAACCCCGGAAGCTGCAGGAGGATTATGCATACCCGGAATCAACTCAGGCGAAAACCCGCAACTCGAATGAAAGATGCCGAAATCATTGTCGCCGATATAGGCAGTACGATAACGAAAGTCAGCGCCTTTTCAGGGCTGAGTGCCGGACGCAACACCTGTTTCCTGGGCCAGGGATTGGGATTGACCACTGTTGCCCAGGGCGATGTAGCGCAGGGCCTCGAAGCGGCCCGGAAGGATCTGGAAACCCGCGTGGGTGTCAATACGAGGGGCGCTACACTGATGGCTGCGTCATCGGCTGCCGGAGGTTTGCGCATGACCGTGCACGGATTAACCCGTGACATGACACTGCGGGCAGCCCGGGAAGCCTCCCTTGGGGCCGGTGCCATAGTAACGTTCACGACCGCCGGAAAGATTCAACCTGACGATATCGAAGAGGTCCGCCGGATCAGACCCAATATTATTCTCCTGGCAGGCGGCGTCGATTACGGAGACCGTGAGATCGTAATGGCCAACGCCCGGGCTCTGGCTTCTTTGAAACTCGAAATCCCTGTTGTATATGCCGGAAATAAAACTGTCAGGAGCGAAATCAGGCGTTTGTTCGAATCAAACGGCATACCGGTATTCATAGTGGAAAATGTGTATCCGCGCATCGATGATCTCAATATCGACCCTGTCCGCAAGGTCATCCAGGACGTGTTTGCCCACCATATTGTCACGGCACCGGGCATGGCAAGCATTCGGGAGATGGCCGGGGATGATATTATTCCCACGCCCGGGGCGGTAATGATCTCCACCGAAATCCTGGCCGAAACCATGGGGGATGTGATGACCGTGGACGTGGGAGGCGCCACCACGGACGTTCATTCGGTCACCAATGGCTCGCCAAAGTTGGCAAAAATGATGATTGCCCCGGAACCGCGGTCCAAGCGGACCGTGGAGGGAGATCTGGGGGTTTACATAAATGCTTCTCGAATCGTTGAAGCCGCCGGAAGCGAACCGGTGCAATTAAACAATGTCCGGTCGATACCGGAGACGATGCCGGAACACGAAATCTCAGCTCAACTGGCCCGATGGGCCGTGGATATCTCTATCTGGCGTCATGCGGGACAACTGCGCATCGCCTACGGCGCTTATGGAAGAAACGAACTCGTGGAAGGCAGGGATTTGTCCGCTGTCAGACATGTGATCGGTACCGGCGGCGCATTGACCCGCCTCGGGATGGGCATTGAACTATTGCAGAACATCACGCCCGACCCGCGCAAGTCCAAACTCCTGCCGCCACGCGATGCAGCGGTTTATCTGGACCAAAACAATATCATGGCTGCTGCCGGTGTGCTGGCCCACCGGTTTCCCGAGGCCGCCGGGATCCTGCTCATGGAGAGCATCGGGTTTGCGGGGCGATCTTCGCCGGGAGCGGACAGCCATGGGTAGAGCGTCTGAGAAAAAAACAATAGAAAAAAATCACCGCGGAGGCGCAGAGGACGCAGAGTTTATCAACGTTTCTCCAATCGGGAGACGACGATTGAAGAAAAGATTACGTATCATACAAAGGAGCCTTAATGCATGCAGATAATTGTCGGAAAGGCAGAAGATTAAACTCGTGCGAAGCTGGAAAAAACATAAGCGTAAGAGGTGATTGCAAAACTCAAGACAAACGTCACCCCCGCGTAGGCGGGGGTCCAGAAGCTACTGAAAATACTCTCATTGCCGCCTTCGCGGCAATGACAGATATCGAGTTTTGCAATTTGCTCAGAAGTCTTATATTTACCGGTATCTCCCGGTAAATATGAAATGTTTTTCTCTGCGTACTCTGCGCCTCTGCGGTGATGAAAATAAGCGCTGGGAAAAGATTGCGAAATTGACGATTGCGTCTTTACGAGAAGATGTTCTGGTTCCGGCTTGTCCGGATTAGGATTCCAGGATACTTCGCTCTTTAAGGAGAGACCCATGTCCAGACCCTTTGTTACCATTGATCTTGAGAAAATCGAACACAATGCGCGCACCATCACCCGGCTTTGCGGGAAATACGGGATCGAGGTCGCGGGCGTCACCAAGGTGACCTGCGGGATGCCACAGGTGGGCAAGGCCATGCTCCGGGGGGGCGTCACTGCCATAGGGGAATCGAGAATGGAAAACATCCTCCGCCTCAAGGCCAACGGGGTGAACGCCCCGTACATGCTGCTGAGAATACCTCCTCTTTCTGCGGTGGAAGATATCGTGACTTCCGTGGACATCAGCCTGAATTCGGAACTGTCCGTGATCGCGGCCCTGTCCGAGGCGGCTCATCGCCGGGGGCTCGTTCACAAGATCATCATCATGGTGGACCTGGGTGACCTCAGGGAGGGCGTGTGGCCGGACAACCTCCTGCCCATGGCCAGAGATATCATGGAACTGCCGGGGGTGCGCATCGTGGGGCTGGGCGCAAACCTGAGTTGCTACGGAGGGGTCATGCCCTCCGAGGAGAACATGGGCAGGCTGGTAGCGTACGCCAGGGACCTGGAGGGGCATCTGGGGATTCACCTCCAGTATATCTCCGGCGGGAATTCAAGCGCCCTGGGTCTCATTGCTTCAGGAAAGATGCCCCGTGGGATCAACCATATGAGAATAGGGGAGGGAATTCTCCTGGGACGAGAGACGGTGAAACGCTCCCCCTGGCCCGGGACCCACCAGGACGCCTTTCTGCTGAACGCCGAAGTGATCGAGCTGAAGGAAAAGCCCTCGATTCCCGTTGGAGAAACGGGCGAAGACGCCTTCGGAAGGAAGCCCGTGTTCGAGGACAAGGGGGAGATGCTCAGGGCCATCCTTAATATCGGAAGAGAAGACGTGGATGTGGCGGGCATGGTACCCGATGACGAACGTCTCTCTATCCTGGGCGCATCAAGTGATCACCTGCTCGTTGATGTGACCGCCGCAGGAGACGAGATCCGCCTCGGGGACGATCTGGAGTTTGGCATGAACTACAGCGCCCTGCTGGCGGCCATGACCTCCATGTACGTGGAAAAGAGGCCTCTTCGGGAAGGGATCGTCGAGCAGCCCCACAAGGGGATCGTGATGATCGGGGTGCCCAGTGCCATGACTCTCAGAGCACCTTCTGTGGTCGAGAGGCTGGTCAAAGGATACGGGGTTATCAAACCCCATACCCCTGGCGGCGTTGAAATCTGGAGCCCGGGCAATAGCGTGGGCGGCTATCTGGTCCCGGGATTTGAACGGCTCGGGTTTCAGGTCATCAACAAGGGGGACCTGTCGTTCCCGTTTCTCGGCAAGGAGTTTGCCAGGAACTCCAGCACCTTTGAGGACAGGAAGGCCCTGGTGATGAAGATCGCGGAAGAAGTGGCCCCTCATATCCAGGAGAGCATCTCTGGTGACTATATCCCGATCGTGATGAGTTCTCATCCGGCCGCATCACTGGGCGTGTACCTGGGCCTTTCCAGACTCTCCGATCAGCCCGGCTTGATTGTCTTCAGTGCCCACGGGGGATTTAAAATTTCCATCGAGGAAGGCGAAGCACGGATCAGCAGGATGATACTTGCGGCAGCCCTTGGGTTCGGCGATGATGAACTGGCTTCATGCGGCGGGATCAGCCCCAAACTGGAACCGGAAAACATTGTCCTTGTCGGTCTCAGGGATGTCGGAGAGGAGGAGGCCAAACTGATCACGCGTTCCGGGGTCAAGGTCTTCACCATGGAGGATATCGACGCCCTTGGAATGCGGGAGGTGAGTTACCGGGCGCTGCGTACAGCGGGAATGGGAAAATGGGGACTGCATGTCACCCTGGATCTTTCGGTGCTCGATCCCACCGTCGCACCCGGGGTGATGAAACCCGTGAACGGTGGTATCTCTTACCGGGAAGCCCACCTTGCCATGGAAATGATCGCCATGTCCGGTCTCCTTCGGTCCCTTGACTTGGTCGGCTTTTCTCCTGAGCGGGATCCTGAAAAGGTCACGGCACGGGTAGTCTCGGAATTCATCCTCTCTCTCTTCGGCAAGAAGATCCTTGGGCCGTAACAGGAGGAGATATATCACCGGGGAAGGGGGTATTTTAAAAGGTCTCTTCAATTTATGAGGGTTGGGGTGAGGGTAATGCTGAGGACGAATCGAAAATTCCGGCGGCGTGTCAATGAATTTTACGGTTGCAGCGTTACGCTGTTTTGAAAGAGCTGCCAGGAATAAATTGTCCCGATTAAATTTTGTCGCCGCTTTTTCGCGGTCTGGCAACATGATTTCAAAGATTATACACACTGAAGGAGAAAAAAATGATTGTGGGCATTGTCAAGGAGATCAAGGCTGAGGAGAATCGAGTCTGCATGACGCCGGACGGGGTGGAGGTCATGAGGCAAAACGGCCACACCGTTCTCGTTGAGAAGGATGCGGGCACGGGCAGCGGTTTCGAAGATGAGAGATACGCAGCTGCCGGTGCCGGGATGCTCGAAACGGCCCGGGAGATCTTTGAACGTGCGGATATGATCATGCATGTGAAGGAACCCCTGCCCCCTGAGTATGACCTCATCAGGAAGGATCAGATCATTTTTACGTTCCTGCATCTGGCCGCAGCCCAGGAACTGACCCATGTGTTGATCGAGAAAGGTTCGGTCAACATAGCCTATGAGACCATTCAGAAGGAGGACGGCTCCCTTCCGCTGCTTACCCCCATGAGCGAGGTGGCAGGGCGGATGGCAACGCAGCAGGGCGCCAAGTACCTGGAAATGGAACATGGGGGGCATGGCGTGCTCCTGGGTGGGGTTACCGGAGTGGATCCCGGAACCGTGCTGGTGATCGGCGGGGGCACTGTGGGAACCAATGCAGCAAAAATGGCATGCGGTCTCGGCGCCAAGGTTTATATCCTGGATACGAATCTGGATCGCCTTCGTTACCTGAACGATGTCATGCCCTCCAATTGTTTTCCTCTCATGGCGAATCCGGCGACCATCCGCAGGCTCGCAAAAGATGCGAATGTGGTTATCGGCGCCGTACTGGTTGCAGGGGCCAAGGCCCCCAAACTGTTGACCAGGGATATGCTGCAGACCATGAAGAAGGGCGCCGTCCTTGTGGACGTGGCCATCGATCAGGGCGGGTGTTTTGAAACTTCCACGCCCACGACCCATAACGATCCGATTTACATTCTCGACGGCGTGGTGCACTACTGTGTGGCCAACATGCCCGGAGCCGTGGCCATGACCTCCACTCTCGCCTTGACGAATGCCACACTGCCCTACGCGGTGGAGATCGCCAACAAGGGGTGGAAAGGAGCCATGAGGGAGAATCCCGAGATCAGGCTGGGGGCCAATGTGATCAGGGGCAAGGTGACGTACAAGGCCGTGGCCGAGGCATTCGGTCTCGAATACACCCCTGTTGAGCAGGTTCTCTGAATGGAAACCCGGGCGTATATCCATATGGGCAACCTGACCCACAACATGAATCTTCTTCAGGGGCTCGTGGGAAAGCGCCCACTCTGGCCGGCCATCAAGGCGAACGCATACGGTCACGGGGCAGCTCTTATCGCCCGTCATCTCATTGATTCAGGGTACAAGACCCTGTGTGTGGCCCATGTTTCCGAAGCAGTGGAACTTCTTGAAAGGGGCCTAAAAGCCGTGTATGTCATCCTGACCCCGAGCCTTCCGGAATACAGCCCCTATTTATTCAGATACGCATTGGAGCCGGTTGTGTGCTCCCTGGAAGAAATCGCCGGTCTGGCGGCGGCGGCGCGGGAGGCCCGAACATCCGTGAACGTTCACCTCAAGGTGGACACCGGTATGGGTCGGGTAGGCATACGGCCGGAGAACGTCACGGACTTTCTTGACCAGTGCGCGGATTATCCCGAGGTCCATATCAAGGCGATCATGAGCCATTTTCCCAGGGCCGATGAAGGAGACAAGACCTTTTCCCTGGAGCAGATCAGGATGTTCAAGAAGGTCGTGGAGCAAACCCGGAAATACGGCATCGGGATGTATCACCTTGCGAACAGCGCGGCCATCTTCGATCTTCCTGACTCCCATCTTGACGCAGCCCGTCCCGGTATCTCCATCTATGGCCTCAAGCCGTCTCAGACCATGCTGAATCCGAAGGTCAACGATCTCAGACCGGTCCTTGAATGGAAGACCCGGATAATCTTTCTCAAGGAGGTTCCTGCCGGTACAGGACTGAGTTACGGGCATATCTATTATACCGAAAGACCCTCCCTCATCGCTACCATTCCCATCGGCTACGGGGACGGCCTGAGCCGTCTTCTCAGCAACCGGTTCCATGTTCTTGTGCAGGGTATGCGCTGTGCCCAGGTGGGGCGTATCTGCATGGATCAGTGTCTGGTGGATGTGACCTGTTTACGGGGCACGGTGTCTCTGGGCGATGAGGTCGTGATCATCGGCAGGCAGGGAAACGAAGAAGTGACGGCCGATGAACTGGCAGGCAAGCTGGGCACCATCAATTACGAGATCGTGACCGGCATCTCCGGGCGGGTGCCGAGAATCGCGGTCAAAGGGGTCTGACCCAACCAGGCGTTGGGACCCTGATCCTTGAAGGGCGAGGAGGTATGGATAATGGGCATCAAATACATGAAAAACGGAAATCCCTTTGGGAGCCACAGGGTTATTGAACCCAAAGGAGTTCTGCCCCAGCCGGCAGAGAGATTGAACAATGATGTCGGGATGCTGTGGGATAATGAAATTCTGGTTGATGTGGAAACCCTTAATATCGACTCTGCAAGTTTTACCCAGATTGAAGAGGAAGCAGGTCATGATGAAGCAAAGATACGCCGGATCATATTACAAACCGTGAATACCCGGGGAAAACAACACAACCCCATCACCGGCTCAGGCGGCATGTTCATAGGCACAGTAGATGAAATCGGGGAGAAGCTCAAGAACAACCGTGATCTGAAACCGGGGGATACGATCGTCAGCCTTGTATCATTGTCACTTACGCCCCTGAAAATAGATGAAATACTCGAAGTTAAACCCGACATAGACCAGGTACGGGTGAAGGCAAAAGCAATCCTTTTTGAGAGCGGCATCTATGCAAAAATGCCTGATGATTTTCCCTCCCCCCTTGCCCTTGCAGTGCTGGATGTGTGCGGCGCCCCTGCACAGACCGCAAAGCTCGTGAGTCCGGGCGATACCGTGGTGATCATCGGGGCCGGGGGCAAGTCCGGTATTCTCTGCGCTTATGAAGCAAAGAAAAGGGCGGGGATTACCGGCACGGTGATAGGCATGGGGCGTACGGAAAAAGGGCTTGAAAACATTAAATCACTGGGGCTGTGTGACCATGTGATAACGCTGAGTGCCCAGGATGCCCTGGCCTGTTATGAAACAATTTCAGAACTGACCAATGGGAAGATGGCCGACCTGGTAATCAACTGCGTGAATATCCCGAATACGGAATTAGGCTCTATCCTGATGTGCAGGGACAGGGGCGTGATTTACTTTTTCAGCATGGCAACTTCCTTCACAAATGCAGCCCTGGGCGCAGAGGGGGTAGGCAAAGACGTCGAGATGATCATCGGTAATGGTTATACAAAAGATCATGCAGAGATTGCCCTGCAAGTTCTGCGGGAGTCTAAGGAAATACGGGATCTGTTCGGGTCAATCTATTGTTGAACCGCAGGTCTCGATCATAAACGGGGGGAACTGATGAAACAACGAATCACACGAGTAACTGATTTCTTCGAATACGTTCGGATCATTCGTGGAAAAAACAGCCGAACAGGCAAGGCCGACCGGCCACAACAAAGGATGGAAAAGTCTCCGGTCTGCTTCAGCTATGTGCAGACATGTTTTAAGGTCTTTATTCCGGATTGTGAATTCCGGGTATTGAATTTTTCATAAAAAGATATGATTGAGTAAGAGATACATTATCACAGGAAGGCGTATGTTTTATCATTTTCGCAGCCCTGTTGTATTCCAGTTGTAAGTACGCCTCTTAAAAAAGAGGTGCAAAAATGAAACAGTATCAAAAAACAGATCACAAAAAAATCCCGCTTTTCAAAGATGTTAAAGAAGAAGACTGGAATAACTGGAAATGGCAGTTCAGAAATACCATCAGGGATATTCCCACCCTGAAGAAAATCATTGACCTGGATGAACAGGAAGAAAAAGACCTGGAAAAATGCCTCGGCACATTCAGGATGAGCATTACCCCCTATTATGCATCTCTAATGGACAGGAAATATCCACGTGACGTTATCCGCCTTCAGGCTGTTCCGAGGATCAACGAACTGGAACGGGCCATAGATGACCGTGACGACCCCCTTCATGAAGATGTAGACTCCCCGGTCCCGGGACTTACGCACAGGTATCCTGACAGGGTGCTCTTCCTTGTTACACACATCTGTTCCATGTATTGCCGCCATTGTACGCGCAGGAGAATGGTGGGGGATCTCGACGTACATATGTCAAGAGCCCTGATTGATGAATGTATCGAATATATCCGAAACCACGGGGAGGTAAGAGACATCCTTGTCTCGGGCGGTGATGCACTTGCCATGGGAGACAGTCAGCTGGAATACATCATTAAAAGCCTTCGGGAAATAGATCATGTTGAGATTATCCGCGTGGGAACCAGGATGCCGGTTGTTCTGCCCCAGAGGATTACAGATTCCCTTTTGAGCATGTTGAAGAAATACCACCCCATATATGTGAATACTCAGTTTAATCATCCATCTGAAATCACGTATGAATCCAAAGCAGCATGTGAAAAACTGGCAGACGCGGGAATTCCCGTAGGAAACCAGACTGTTTTGCTCAGGGATGTAAATGACTGCCCCAATATCATGAAAAAACTCGTCCAGGAGCTTCTCATGATACGGGTAAAACCCTACTATATCTACCAGTGTGATCTTTCAGTCGGTATTTCCCATTTCAGGACTTCCATCTCAAAAGGCATAGAAATCATAGAAAACCTGCGGGGTCATACCACGGGCATGGCTGTGCCTACCTTTGTTGTTGACGCTCCCGGGGGAGGCGGCAAGATCCCTGTAATGCCCAACTACCTGATCTCCCAGTCCGACAGGCGATTCGTGCTGAGAAACTATGAAGGCGTTATCACAACCTACACCCAGCCTGAAAACGTGTTTTCAAACTGTGGTAATTGCAGGATCTGTGATGACGAACGATATAAACCCCTTGACGGCGTTGCAAAATTGTTAAACGGCGAAAAACTCTACCTTGAGCCGGCAAACCTGAAGAGACGGAAAAGGCCGTGAGAACCCTTTCTTTTATTGGCTCGGATAAAAACGCAGGAAAGACAACGGTTTTTAATTTTGTCTTTAAAAAGCTGCTGGAAGACCCGGGAAAGGCTGCCCGTGTCTGCGTAACCTCGACAGGCATCAACGGGGAAGATATCGATGCGTATGAAGGTCATCCCAAGCCGTTGATCCGCCTGTACAAAGACAGCTATTTTGTCACTGCCGGCGAGCATTTAAAGGAACTCACGGGAAAATATGAGATATGCTTCAGCTTCAGTGATTTCAACAAGCTGTATATCTTTGGAAAATGCCTGTCTGATTTCCAGGTGGTTCTCGAAGGGCCCAATAACAAAGCCGAGCTTGTCAGGTTGAAAAAGGTGGTGGCAAATATTCTCCCGGATGCATGCCTGCTCATAGACGGTTCCATTGACCGGCAGTTTCTGGCGCATCCTGAGATAAGTGACGGGTTTTATTTTGCGCTTTTGATTTCAGATCGCAGGCAGCAGGTGCAAAAAGCACAAGACCTGCTCTTTTCCCTCAGCTTCCCGGTCTGTCCTGAAGATCACGGGCAATTTATAGCAAAGACCGGGAACAAGGATACAAAATCAATCCTGTATGACCGGGAAAACAGGGTCTTGTATCATGGCAGTGAAATACCAAGTCTTGATGATAATCTCAAAGATGCCTGCATGAACTGCAAGGATACGAAGACCTTTATGTATTTGAACGGGGCTTTTTCAAAATCGCTGTTCACTTTTTTTGCACCATTTAAGCATCTAAACATTATTCTCGACAATTTTACGCTCTACCGGAACATATCCCTCAGGGAACACCTGGGGCCGCGGTTTTTGCCAAAGATTTTTCTGCTGCATCCTGTGAGGGTGAATACAATTTTTGTAAAACAGGACACAGGCAAAACAGCGTTTCCCGGGCTGCCCAGCGATATACCGGTGATTAATCTTTTCAGGGAAGATACGCATGAAATTAGAATTTGAACAACATATTGTTCCTCCTGATATATTTGAGGAACTGGATTTTGACGGATTCCTGTCTTTCTTTGACCTGGAGATTCCCCTGGTTCCCCGCAGAATCCTGCGGCCCATGACGAGGCAGCAGGGCAGATCCCATTTCGCGCAGCTGTATGATCTCCAGGCAAAGATTGATGACGGCAAACTGGAAATCAAGAGACTTATTGATCAGGCCCGCAGACTGCCTTTGCTGGACTCCCTGATGGTGTTTTTCAAAGACCAGGGGCTCGAGCAGTTTCATCTTTACGACCTGGGCAGGTTTGCAGCTGAAAACGAGGCCCTGAAAAGGCTCGAAGAAAACTGTCCCCTTGCTCCTGAAACAAGCGGGTGCTGTGCGGGTATCCGGACAGTTCTTGAAGAATATACCCAAAACGGGTTTTCGAGTCTGGTTTTTACCAAACAGGAACAGGAGATCTCAAAACAGGTTGAAGAACTCGGGCAAAAGATACAAACAGGGCTTAGTACGTATGAGAATGAAATCCATGCGCTCACGGGCATGAAAATGATCTATCCGTATCCCAGGGAGATCTCCGCGCAGGATGAGAATATTTCAAGAATACGAAGCTGCAGGCTCCTGCGTGTCAGACAAAGAGAAGATATCTTCCGTATTGATTTTTGTCTGCCCCGGGAACTGGAAAAAATCACAAAAGAAAAAGACCGGCTTTGCGAAAAACTCGCCATGATGATGCACAACAAACTGGAGACAATAAACAAAAAGTTGCATCCCATGTTCAAGGACTTTGCCGCCTATTATGAAAAACGAAAGAACCGGGTCTTTTATTATGCCCTGTTATGGGTCAAAAATGAGTATTCTTTGTGTTTTCCGGTGTTTCAAGACGATTTCGGATGCAGGTTGAACAATGCTCGGCTGGTGTGCCTGGAAAACCAAGTGAGCAAATATGTTCCTTTGAATATCTCTCTGGACCGGGGTTCAAATGTCTTGTTCGGGGCAAACATGACCGGTAAGACAACCGTGCTGAAGACCTTGTATTTTCACCTGACAGCCATACGAATGGGGCTGCCGGTTCCGGCACGCTCGGCTGTCCTGCATTTTCCCGAACAGGTGGAACTGCATCTGAAAACATCCGGCAATGTTCGCACAAACCTGTCAAGCTTTGGAGATGAAATCCTGTTTTTCTCGAGAGAAATATCTTCGTACGCCTATGTCCTGGCAGACGAACTCTTTCAGTCAACCGATCCGGTAAGCGGGACAGAGCTTTCGGGAATATTTCTTACCGATTTTTCAGATAAAGACATGGTTTTTTTCTGCACCTCTCATTATCCTGATGTGCTCAAGCTTGACACCATATCCCTTTTCAGGATGAAAGACCCGGATTTTGATAAGCCGGATATAACGTTCGAAGACCTGTTGGATAACATGCCGTATACCTTGGAAAGGATCTCACCCGGCAAAATCAACGATGCCCTGGGGCAGAGAAGGAAAGCTCTTTGCATGGCTCTTAATTTCAGGCTGCCGGAATCGATAAAAGCAAAAATACTTCTTGCCCTGAGATCGAATAAAGACAGGAGATAACATGAAGATACCTGTATTCAGATTAGAACGTTACTTTGCCGAACATGAATTTTCATCACCGTATCTTCTGTGCTGTTCAGACTGCGAGTCCTTTTCAGTTGGGGAACTCCTTGAAATGGAACCAGGGGCCGCGGCAAGATTCAATGACCTGCGGCTTTCTTATACCGAGTCCAGAGGCGAGCCTGCGCTCAGGAAGGAGATCGCTCTATTATACGACGGCATAGACCCGGACCAGGTACTGGTTCACACCGGGGCCCAGGAGGCTATCTTCATCTTCGTGAATGCGGCCCTTCAAAAAGGAGACCATGTCATTGTCCACTGGCCATGCTACCAGTCGCTGGCCGAGGTCGCAAAGAGCATAGGATGCGACGTTACCAGATGGGAGGCGAACAAAGAAAACCACTGGGAACTCGATATTGATTTTTTAAAAGATCATATACGGGAAAACACCAAAGCCGTGGTCATAAACTGCCCCCACAATCCCACGGGTTATATAATGCCCGCGGAATATTTTCATGAGATCGACCGTCTTTCAAAAGAACATGGGTTTATCGTATTTTCAGACGAGGTATACAGGTTTTTAGAATATGATGAATTCGATCGTGTGCCGTCATTTTGTGATGTAAACGAACGGGCTGTTTCCTTAGGCGTCATGTCAAAAACATTCGGTCTTGCCGGCCTGCGCATCGGATGGATTGCAACGAAGAACCAGGCCATCTATGACAAGATGGCCTGTTTCAAGGACTACACAACCATCTGCAGCAGCGCGCCGGGTGAATTCTTATCCTGTCTGTCTCTGCGGCATAAGGACCGGATCATAAACAGAAACAAAAACATTATTGCAGGCAACCTTGAGATACTGAACCGGTTTTTTGATAAATACCGGGATATTTTTCACTGGCACATGCCAAAGGCAGGGCCTGTGGCGTTTCCGTCACTCAAAGGCAGTGAGAATGCCGAGGAATTCTGCGAAAACCTTGTCAGGCAGACAGGGGTTTTATTGATGCCCGGCACAATGTACGGCCCTGAATACAAGAAGAATTTCAGAATAGGGTTTGGCAGGAAGAATCTGCCTGAATGCATACAGCAGCTTGAGCTGTATCTTGATTCTAACCTGCGTTAAATCGTGAAAGGATAGGAGAATATGGCACAGATCCCCTTAAACCCTGACCAGATCGACAGGGTAAAACAACTGGCAAAGGCGATAGCCGACCAGGTTCAGGGTTTTATCCGGAAGCATTCTTCCCTCTGCGTGGAGAGAACCATTCTCCGGCTCTACGGAGTTGATGGTGTTGACGCACAAGGAACCCCGCTTCCCAACAGGCTTGTCGATATCTTGCAGGAAAACCATGGCCTTGAATCCGGGGTATCCCCGGCCTTTGCCGCGGCCATGCTCGAATCAGGCAGGGATGCACAGACAACCGCGGAACTCATAGACCAGGGAAAGATTGCTTTGGGAAACATGAGAGGGTTTTCCAAAGCAGACATTGATAAGAAAGAAGAAGAGCTTGCCTTAATCGCGGTTGCCGTGCTGGATGCAAGCAGGAAGGCAAAGCAGGACAAGCACGAGAAATGGCCTGTCCCGCCTCAGCCCTGGCGCTATATGATCGTTGCGACAGGTAATATCTATGAAGACCGGACACAGGCAGAATCCGCGGTTATGGCCGGGGCCGATGTTATCGCGGTCATCAGGAGCACGGCCCAGTCACTCCTGGATTATGTCCCGTACGGCGCGACAACGCAAGGCTTCGGGGGGACATATGCCACCCAGGAGAATTTCAGGATCATGAGAAAAACCCTGGATGAGGCATCATCGGCACACGGCAGGTATATCCGCCTGGTCAACTATGCATCGGGACTGTGCATGTCTGAGATCGCAGCCTGCGCTGCCATTGAAAACCTGGACATGCTGCTCAACGATTCCATGTACGGGATCCTGTTTCGGGACATCAACATGAAGCGCACCTTTATTGACCAGTATTTCAGCAGGCTGATATGCTCACGCGCAAAGATCATTATAAACACGGGAGAAGACAACTACCTGACGACCTCGGATGCAATGGACAATGCCCATACCGTCACCGCATCCCAGCTGATCAACGAGGCAATGGCAAAAAACGCCCTGCTTACAGACGACCTGCTCGGTCTTGGGCATGCTTTTGAAATAAACCCTGGCATTGAAAACGCATTCTTATATGAAATTGCCCACGCGCAGCTTGCACGGCAATTGTTTCCCCATGCTCCGCTCAAATACATGCCGCCGACAAAATACATGCGCACCGATATCTTTTATTCCCACTGCCTTGATACCATGTTCAACCTGGCTTCTGTTATGACCGGCCAGGGCATTCATCTTGCCGGCATACTCACCGAGGCGATCCATACGCCCCTGATGCAGGACAGGTATATTTCTCTGTCAGCTATCGATTATGTCTTTACCATTGCAAAGGACCTGGGAGCGGAGATCGAGTTTAAGGATGACGGCATTATCGCACAACGCGCACAGCAGGTCTTAACCGAGGCAGAGAGTTTTTTGCAGGAGATCAGTGAGACCGGCCTGACACAGGCGATTGCCGATGCCAGGTTTGCGGACATCGGCAGGCAGGAGAACGGGGGCAGGGGAATTGCCGGGGTTTTTGAAAAAGGAGCCGGGTACTCAAACCCCGTGATGGACAAACTGGAAGAGGAGGGAATAATCCATGAGTGATGAACTGATCAAACCGTATGGCGATACCCTAAACGACGGCATTGTCCAGTTATCGTTTACCCTCCCTGTTGAAAACTCTCCAAGAGCAAAAAAAGCGGCAGAAGTATATGTTTCAAAGCTGGGTCTTGAAGATGTCTCGGTTGTCAGCGCAGAAAAGGTCGCGGATAATTTCACCTTCTTTGTGGTCTATGCCAGGGCAGTGCCTGTCCTGGATTATTCATTGGTGAAGGTTTCAGAAATAAAGACAACGCAGATGGATTTCTACGAGATAAACGATACCATTGAAAGAGAACTGAACCGCCCCTTATGTGTTGTGGGCGCAGCAATAGGAACTGATGCTCACACTGTGGGCATTGACGCGATCATGAACATGAAGGGATACAACATGGATTACGGCCTGGAGCGGTATCCCCGGATCAATGCCTTCAACATGGGCGCGCAGGTTTCAGCCGAGGATCTGCTGAAAAAAGCATTGGAAACAGGCGCGGATGCCATACTGGTTTCCCAGACAGTTACCCAGAAAGATGCGCATATACACAATTTCACCGAGTTCATGGACCTGCTGGAGGCTGAAAATGTGCGACATCGTTTTCTTGTCATCGCAGGAGGCCCCAGGATCACAAACGATCTTGCCATCGAGCTCGGGTATGACGCAGGGTTTGGCCCGGGAACACTGCCGTCCCATGTGGCGGCGTATATCATTACGACACTGCTGGAAAGAAAAGGAGGGAGATAGAGATATGGCAGACAAGGTGAAAATCAGGGTCAGGATGAGTGCCCACGATGCCCATTATGCGGGGAACCTTGTTGACGGGGCAAAAATGCTGAACCTGTTCGGAGATGTGGCTACCGAACTTTTGATACGATATGACGGGGACGAAGGATTGTTCCGCGCGTACAGTTCGGTGGAGTTTCTTGCGCCGGTCAGTGCCGGGGATTTTATCGAGGCTGTGGGAACAATCGTAAAAGCAGGCAATTCTTCACGGGAGATGGAATTTGAAGCCTGGAAAGTAATCGCACCTGCGCCGGAATACAGCGAGACAGCCGCCCAAGTGCTTGAGGAACCGGTCCTGGTGTGCAAAGCAAGGGGGACCTGTGTGACCCCGAAAGAAAAACAGAGGATAAAACATGACTGACACGCCCTTGATCATCACATGCCCGGTTGTGGGAGCAGAACTGACAAGAGCGGTTTATCCGCATCTTCCCATAACCCCTGAAGAAATAGCCGAAGCAGCGCGGGGTGCGGTTGAAGCCGGGGCCAGCATCATACACCTGCACGTCAGGGATGAGCAGGGAAGGCCTACGCAGCGAACAGATGTCTTTGAAACCGTGACAAAAAAGATCCGGGACCGTTGCGAGTGCATCCTCCAGTATTCCACGGGCGGTGCAGTGGGGACGCCCCTCGAGGAGCGATGCGGGCCTGTAAAACTGAAGCCGGATATGGCGACGTTGTCCATGGGCACCATGAATTTCGGGCCTGACATCTATGAAAATACCGAACATACGATCCAAACAATATCACGTGCCATACTAGAAAACGGGGTCATGCCCGAGCTCGAGATATTTGATTACGGCATGATGGAGACGGTTGAGCGTTTGAGCAGAAAAGGCCTGCTGCCTGAAAAGTATCACATTGATTTTGTCCTGGGCGTTCCCGGAGGAATGACCGGCGATGTCAGGAACCTTATTCTGCTGAAAGACCGGCTGAGTCCCGGACAGACCTGGACTGTGGCAGGCGTAGGAAGATACCAGCTTCCCCTTTCAATCCATGCCATTGCAATGGGAGGGCATGTACGGGTAGGTATCGAAGATAATATGTATTATCGCAAAGGCGAACTCGCAGCATCGAATGCCCAGCTTGTCGAGCGTGTGGCAAGGATTGCAAAAGAATTCGGCAGAGCGGTCGCTGATGTAGAAGAGACAAGAAAGATACTTGATCTGTAATCTGTTGACTCATGGTGAGCGTTTTTTATCTTTAACGGAAAAGCAGTAGTGCACCGGGAAACTTCGGAGAAAATCCGACCCGGTATACTGATCGCGGGCAGGGGAGAAGGATTCGGTCGTCTTTCCAGCGATGGTCAGGCACAGCGTTTTGATAGGAAATGGAGATCCTGTCGCCATGAGAGCCGATGGTTCTTCGAAAACACCGTTGATAGGTATTCTCTGCCGGGAACAAGGCACCTCCCCACGCGGTCTGGTACAGCATGAAGTGCTTCCGGGAAACTCTACCAACCCGGAGACATTCGAGTTTCCGGTAAGATATTGCAGGGCCAGGGGCGCCAATATCCATACAATCCTTGAAAACCCAAGTCAGGATATTCTGCAGTCCATGATCGGCGAAGCCCGCAGAATGGCAGAACAAGGTATCAGAGCAATTACCACCAGCTGTGGTTATAACGCTGTCTTTCAGCACGAACTGTCCGATTCTGTTCGTGTGCCGGTATTCACTTCAAGCCTGATGCAGATACCCCTGGTGCACAATATGCCGGGGGAAACAGCAATCAGTAGGCGTTATCACTGCAAAGAAAACAGTTATTACAGAAAAACACCTGAGCAGTGTTGGAATAAAAGATCTGCTTTCGATTCATATTGCAGGTCTGGAAGAATGCGCGCAATGGAATAAGATATTTACTCCGCCTGATGAATACCTGGATCTTCAAACAGGAGAAAATGATGTTGTGTATATTGCATGTTCAATGATGAAGAGGGCCGATAAAGATAAATGCGGTCCAAGAAAAGTCGATAAGGCAACACAGAGTAACAGAGGCACAGAGGCACAGAG
>CAYRCP010000017.1:0-18831 GCA_964422755.1 uncultured Bacteriovoracaceae bacterium
TAGCACGGGTGATCAATGCATCTTTGGATATGACGGTTGTCCTGGAACAGATCGTGAAATCCGTGGTTGAGGCGTTGAACGTCAAGGCTTCTTCCATACGGCTCCTCGACGCCAAGAAGAGATCCCTTATGATGGGTGCGGCATACGGCCTTTCCAAGGGATACCTCCGGAAGGGACCGGTCCTGGTGAAAGAGAGCGGTCTCGACCGAAAGGCATTGAAGGGCGAACTCATCTGGATCAAGAACGCCCAGACCGATCCCGACTTCCAGTATGGAGGCGGCGCAAAGACAGAGGGGATAAAATCCGTCATCGTCGTTCCATTGAAAACCGAGAATAAGGTCATCGGGGTTCTCAGGGTCTACACTGACAAAATCCGGGAATTCAACAACCAGGAAGTCCAGTTCTTGGACGCAGTGGCGAACCTGAGCGCGCTGGCTCTGGAAAAAGCCCGTCTCCATACGGCCCTTCAGACGAATTACGATCTGCTCATAGCCCATAAATACCGCTTGGATGATAATTAAAGGAGGCATGCAATGGTCCGCCTAGGAATAAATGGCTTTGGCCGAATAGGCCGTCAGGTATTAAAGGCGATTCTCGAAAGATATCCGGATTCCCTCGAAGTCGTTGCCATCAATGATCTCTTCGACGTGAAAACGAACGCACACCTCTTTTTGTATGATACCAACTATGGTCATTACACCGGAGAGGTAAAGGTAAAGAAAGACTCGTTCATCATCAACGGCAACAAGATCAAGAGTTTCTCTTTCCGCGATCCCGCGGCAATCCCCTGGGATGAACAAGGCGTTGATATCGTGATAGAGAGTACCGGCCTTTTCCGTACAGGACCCGAGGCATCTGCCCATCTCTATGGTGGCGCGGGCAAGGTCATTATCACCGCTCCGGCAAAACAGGAAGACATCACGGTGGTGATGGGGGTCAATCATAAACGGTATAACCCGAAAAAACACCACATCATCTCAAATGCATCGTGTACCACAAACTGCCTTGCACCGCCTGCGCTGGTCATTCAGAAGGCCTATGGTATCGAGAAGGGATTGATGACCACGGTACATGCATATACCAACGACCAGAGAATCCTCGATATGCCCCATAAGGATCTGCGGAGGGCCCGGGCTGCAGCGATGAACATTATCCCCACTACTACCGGTGCAGCAAAGGCCGTATCACTCGTTATCCCCGAACTGAAAGGCAAGGTGGACGGATATGCGCTGCGTGTCCCCACGCCCACGGTATCAGTCGTGGACCTCGCCGTGCAGTTGAAGAAAGAGACCACGACCGAGGATCTGAGGAACCGCCTGATACGAGCCTCCAGGACCAGCCTGAAAGGGATCATGTCGTGCGAAGAACAACCTCTGGTTTCCTCAGACTTCAAGGGTAATGACAACTCATCCATCGTCGATCTCGAATTTACCCAGGTTCTTCTGGGAAACATGGCAAAGATCGTGACCTGGTATGACAACGAATGGGGATATTCCTGCCGCATCGCTGATCTGGCAAACTATGTCGCCGAAAAAGGGATCCAGGATTGACATCGATCATCCGCACACCCTCTAATCAGGGTGTGCGGTGACAAAGACAACCCATCTGATGCGCCCTTCGGGCTCCGCCCCGGGCAAATACGGTCCATACTGCCCGGCAACACACAAAGCTCGCCTCAGGATGTTTTTTTTCATGAATGTTGATAAGCACATCCATGATGTTCACTGCCGTGTCTGATTAAATCATTCCGCGTAATAGGAGAATACATACATTCGACCAGGAGGAATATACCTGCCCGCATTTCCTATAAACCTTCATTAAATAACGATCTTCGTCTTAAAGCTGCACCCCGTTTTGGCTTGACTGATCCATAAGGCTTCCTTATAGTGCAAGCGCATTTTAACAGGGGAAGATATATGCCAAAAAGAGATGATATCCACAAGGTAATGATTATCGGCTCAGGGCCGATCGTTATTGGGCAGGCATGCGAATTCGACTATTCCGGAACGCAGGCATGCAAAGCTCTGAGAGAGCTGGGTTATGAGATCGTTCTGGTCAACTCAAATCCTGCGACTATCATGACCGATCCGGAAACAGCGAACATCACCTATATTGAACCGCTCAACGCCGACAGCCTCACCGCAATCATTGAAAAGGAACGTCCGGATGCCCTTCTCCCAAATCTCGGCGGACAGTCGGGATTGAATCTCTCATCCGAACTTGCCCGTAAAGGCGTACTGGAAAAATACGGCGTCAAGATCATCGGCGTGAACGTGGATGCCATCGACCGGGGTGAAGACCGCATCGCATTTAAAGAGACCATGAACCGCCTCGGCATCGATATCCCAAAGAGCGAACCCGCATACAGCGTGGAAGAGGCGGAAAAGATTGCCGCAGATCTCGGATATCCCGTGGTGATCCGACCGGCCTACACCATGGGCGGCACAGGCGGCGGGCTTGTATACAATGTCGAGGAACTGGGAATCATCGTGAGCAGAGGACTCTCTGTCAGCCTTATCAGCCAGGTCCTTGTGGAGGAATCCGTCCTGGGATGGGAAGAGCTTGAACTCGAGGTTGTCAGGGACGCGAAGAACAACATGATCACGGTCTGCTTCATTGAAAACGTCGACCCCATGGGGGTGCATACCGGCGATTCATTTTGTACCGCTCCCATGCTCACTATCAGCAAAGAGCTGCAGGAGAGGCTCCAGAAATACTCCTACGCTATTGTCGAGGCAATAGAGGTGATCGGCGGGACAAATGTTCAGTTCGCCCATGATCCTGAAACAGACAGGGTTGTCGTCATCGAGATCAATCCCCGGACATCCAGGTCTTCGGCCCTTGCTTCAAAGGCAACCGGATTCCCCATCGCCCTGATTTCATCGAAACTCGCTGCCGGCCTGACCCTGGACGAGATCCCTTACTGGAAAAAAGGCACCCTCGATCACTACGAACCCTCCGGTGATTATGTGGTGGTGAAATTCGCCCGATGGGCATTTGAAAAATTCAAAGGTGTCCAGGATAAACTCGGCACTCAGATGCGCGCCGTGGGCGAGGTCATGAGTATCGGCAAAAACTATAAAGAGGCCCTGCAAAAGGCGATACGTTCCCTGGAGACCGGGCGTTATGGCCTCGGATTTGCCAAAGATTTCCACAACAAAGACCTGAAAAACCTCCTCGACCTCCTGGGAGAACCCACCAGCGAACGCCAGTTCATCATGTACGAGGCACTGAGAAAAGGGGCCTCCATCGAAGACCTGGTGCACAAGACCAACATCAAGGTATGGTTCATCCAACAGATGAAAGAACTGGTGGAACTGGAAGAAAAAATCATCTCCTGCAAAGGCACAACCCTGCCGGATGAACTCCTTATCGAGGCGAAAAAAGACGGTTTTGCAGATCTGTATCTTGCACAGCTCCTGGGTATCAGCGAGGATGACATCAGAAAGCAGCGCATGGCTCTTAAGATGGTCCATGCATGGGACAGCGTGCCGGTAAGCGGCGTTGACAATGCGGAATACTACTATTCGACCTACAATGCAGAAGATACGGTCAAGGTAAGCGACAATCCCAAAATCATGGTGCTGGGCGGAGGTCCCAACCGGATCGGCCAGGGCATCGAGTTTGACTATTGCTGTGTGCACGCGGCGTTTGCCATCAAGGCTCTGGGCTATGAGTCCATTATGGTAAATTGCAATCCGGAAACGGTCTCCACCGACTACGACACGTCAAACAAGCTCTACTTCGAACCATTGACCGTTGAAGAGGTGCTGAGCATCTACGAGAAAGAGAAACCCCTCGGGGTAATCGTGCAGTTCGGCGGCCAGACCCCGCTCAATATCGCAAACCAACTGGAACGTTCAGGGGTCAAGGTTCTGGGTACATCGCCTGCGGCCATCGACCTTGCAGAAGACCGATACAATTTTGACAGGATAATGAAAAAGCTGGGCATACCCATGCCCGAATCCGGCATGGCCAGCACCCTGGAGCAGGCACTCTCCATTGCAGACAGGATCGGGTATCCGCTCATTGTCAGGCCCTCATACGTTCTGGGGGGTCGCGGCATGGAAGTGGTGCATGACGAGGAAATGCTGCGGGAATATGTCCGTGCAGCTGTCGGTGTAACCCCGGAGCGGCCCATTCTTATTGATAAATTCCTGGAAGACGCCATCGAGGCCGAGGCTGACGCCATATCCGACGGAAGCGATGCCTTTGTCCCTGCCGTCATGGAACACATTGAGCGTGCCGGCATCCATTCGGGTGATTCCGCGTGTGTGATCCCGCCCATCAGCATCCCGTCAAAACACATCGATACCATAAACGAATATACGAGAAAGATTGCCATTGAGCTCGGTGTGGTGGGACTCATGAACATGCAGTATGCCATAGCCAATGATACGGTCTACGTGCTGGAGGCAAACCCCAGGGCATCGAGAACCGTACCTCTTGTCTCCAAGGTCTGCAACATCCCCATGGCCCACATTGCCACCCAGATCATGCTGGGAAAGACACTTACCGATTTTGAATTCAAACCTCATATGATCCCGCATTTCGGGGTAAAAGAGGCGGTGTTCCCATTTAACATGTTCCCCGAGGTCGACCCTCTGCTCGGTCCGGAAATGCGCTCCACCGGAGAGGTCCTCGGTATGGCGAAATCCTTTGGGCTGGCATTCCACAAGGCGTCGGAGGCCGGGGCTCAGAAACTGCCTGAAGGGGGTACCGTGCTGATCACCGTATCACAGCGGGAACGGCCTGCTGTGCTTGAAGTTGCCCGTCTGTTCAGCGACCTGGGATTCAAGATCAAGGCAACCAGAAGAACCCATAAGTTTTTAAGCGAGAACGGCATTGCCTCGGAAATGGTCCTCAAGCTGCATGAAGGAAGACCCAATATCGTCGACGGCGTAAAAAACAAAGAATACGACCTCATCATCAATACGCCCAGCGGCAAACTCAGCGAACACGACGACTCCTACATCAGGAAGGCGGCCATCAAATACAAGGTTACCTATATCACGACGCTCTCCGCGGGCATTGCAGCAGCCCGGGGCATTGATGCATACAGAAAGGGCAAAGACACCCTCAAATCCCTTCAGCAGTACCACGAGGAAATAAAGTAAATAATATAAATTTATATATTGATTGATTGAAAAACATCGGGTATAAAGTATATGTCTCCTGTGCAGGTCTTTGGTTCGTAATGGGGGCTTAAAGAGATGTTATTTTGAAATGTATTTGCTGTGACCGGCTTGTTACAGGGCAAACCCGAAGTTATTATTGAATATAATGCACAGGAGACATAACTTTTATAACTATTTGTTATATTGATCGATTTTTATTGAGAGATTCGATTTCGTCTTATTCGCGGCAATCCTGTATTTCCAAGAGGTTATCCTTTCATGAAAATTTGCATCTTCTCAGTCCATACCAAGAATACCTGATTTGCAGCCGTTACCGCCCTATGAGGATTCACCTGTTTCGTCCTGGCAGTATAGATCGCGCACCACGATTTATTAAAAGAAAGAGGCAGTCAGGGTTAATACCCTGACTGCCTCTTATTGTTTTTAAATGGTAGCGGGGAGAGGATTTGAACCTCTGACCTTTGGGTTATGAGCCCAACGAGCTACCGGACTGCTCCACCCCGCGTCATGTGAGCCTTCTATAACCTATAGAATTGTTTGTCAAGCGATGATTTTTCCAATCTTTACGCAAGAAAACTAAATAATATCATAGCGCTAACACTTGAAATTCAATTTATGCCCCCATTGACAGGGGTTTTGCGCCATGTTCTCACCGTTTTTTCCGGAAATTTGGAGAATGTCATACTGGAGGGCATGCCCGGAAAAAAGCAAAAAAAAGCAGGCCAGAAATTGACCTGCAAACATATGAGGAGGTTCTACGGGGAATGAATCTTGAAGAACCTACTGTTTAATATCGTCATGTTAATGAAATACTTGAATTTAGGTTTTTGGGGGCTTTTTAATAAATTTTTCTACCTGAGGATTTATGCTATAAAGAATAGTATGGAAAAGCAGTCCCACCCGCTTGCATATAGAATGCGGCCCGCGAGCATTGATGAGCTTATCGGCCAGCGAGAAGCACGGGGCTTTGTCGAGAAATTCCTGCAGGGTAAAAAAAGATCCGTCATGCTCTGGGGGCCCCCTGGTACGGGGAAATCCAGCGTTGCCCACATCATCGAGCAGCACTACTTTGAATCGTATTACGCCATAAGCGCGGTAACCAGCGGAATACAGGAAATCAGAAAAGTTACCGGCGCCTGTGAAGCCGCCGATGTCCCGCCGGTTGTGTTCATTGATGAGGTACACCGATTCAACAGGGTCCAGCAGGACGCGCTGCTGCCCTTTGTGGAAAAAGGCTCGATCATCCTCATCGGCGCCACTACGGAAAATCCATCTTTCTCGGTTACATCTCCATTGCTGTCCAGGCTCCAGGTTATCGCATTCAATGCGCTTGGGGCAGGCGAGATTCAGGAGATACTCCTTAAGGCCCTTGCTCATGATTCCGACGTGCTTGCCCTGGGCAGAACACTCAGTGAGGAATGCATCAAAGCCATTGCACAGTCAGCTGACGGTGACGCACGTGCTGCGTTGAACCTGCTGGAGCTCGCGATAACGACCATCGAGAAAAAAATCATCGATCTTGCCGACCTCCAGGGCATGCTCGAACGCCCCCTGTATCACGACAAGTCCGGGGAAAACCATTATGACCTCATCTCCGCATTCCACAAGAGCGTGCGTGCCGGCGATGTTGATGGCGGCGTATACTGGCTTGGCAGGATGCTTGAAGCCGGAGAAGACCGCATATATATCCTGCGCAGAATGATCCGTATTGCATCCGAAGATATCGGCATGGCAGAGCCCCACGCCCTGCGTGTTGTTATCAGCGCAAAGGAGGCCTTTACCTCTCTGGGCTCTCCCGAGGGAGAACTGGCCCTGTATCAGGCTGCGGTGTATCTTGCCTGCGCACCCAAGAGCAATGCGCTCTACCTCATGGAAAAACGGGTGAAGGACCTGATAAGGAAGACCGGCACCCCCGCAGTGCCCATGTATCTGCGTAATGCACCGACGAAACTCATGCGGGATATGGGCTACGGCAAGGGCTATATCTATGCTCACGATGACCCTGAAGGGGCCCTGCGGCTCAACTATTTCCCGGAAACCATGAATGATGTTACATTGTACTTCCCGAAAAATGCGGGATTTGAGAAAAGGATTAAGGAGATCATAGATGCTCGAAAAGCGGCTGCGAAAAATAGGGCAGGATCATATCGCAAGACTTCTTGAACATGCAGTGGATTTTTTGTCTCCGGAGATGATACGCAAAGATCTCGATGCAGTGGACGTCTCCCTCATTTCAGATCTGATCAAGGGCAACCGGCTCTACGTAGAACCACCGCAAAAGGTGGTGGACCCGGCAGAAGTAGTCCCTGCAACGTATGCGGCAACAAAAAAAGCTCAAGCTTACCGAAGTCATGGTGAAGACCTGTTGCGCCAGGGCAGGGTTGCCGTCGTCATCGTTGCAGGAGGGCAAGGTTCCCGTCTCGGCATCGATGCGCCAAAGGGGGTTGTAAAAGTAACCCCGGTTCGCGCAAAGAGCCTGTTCTGCCTGCATGCACAAAAGGTGCTTGCCCTGGGCAGAAAATACGGCTCTGCAATCCCGGTCTTTATCATGACATCTCGTGCCAATGATGCCCAAACCAGACAATTCTTTGCTGATAATAACTATTTCGGGTTGAACAGGAATGATGTATATTTCTTTGTACAGGGCATGCTGCCCTCCGTTACCCCACTGGGCAAATTTATTGTTTCACGTCAGGGTGGGCTGTTCATGAATCCCGACGGACACGGCGGCACATTCACCGCATTGAAAAAAAATGGCTGCCTGGATATTATGCAGGCACGCGGTATAGAAGAGCTCTTCTATTTCCAGGTGGACAATCCTCTCGTTAAGATATGCGACCCGCTTTTTGTCGGGCTGCACAATGCGGGCGGCGCCCAGATGTCGTCAAAGGTCGTGAGAAAACGAAGCTATGAAGAAAAGGTCGGCGTAATAGCCCGGGTGGACGGCAAAACGCGGGTGATCGAGTACAGTGACATGAGTGCTGAAATGCGCTACGCAACGAATGAGATGGAGGAGATGCTTTTCTGGGCGGGCTCCATCGCCATTCATATGATCAGGTGCGACTTTGCAGAGGCTCTCACCACAAAAGGGCTTCACCTGCCCTGGCATCAGGCAAACAAGGTCATACAGACACTGGATGAAGCAGGCAACCCGGTAGAGGAAACAGGCATAAAATTCGAAACATTTATTTTTGATGCATTGCCCCTTGCGGATAAATCCATCACGTTAGAGGTGCTCAGGGATGAGGAGTTTGCCCCGGTAAAGAATAAGACCGGTGAAGATTCCCTGGAAAGCTCCATCATCATGCAGAGCGACCTTTTCCGGTCCTGGCTCAAGGAGTCAGGCATTCAGGTCACCGATGACATCCTCGTCGAAATCAGTCCGTTATTTGCCCTGAACCGGGAAGACCTCCAGGCACGCACATCGGAGATACCCGTTAAAATTGAAACGGATATCTACCTCAAAGGACACGATGAATAAAAAGAAGCCGAACATGAAACGTCATACCGTCACCATCAAAGAAACAAGCTGGGAGATCATGATCTGGATGGGGAGCATCGTCGTCCTCATCTTTGTCGTACTCTTTGCCCTCTACTCCTATCGAAGCGTTGAGCGGGAAATGGCGAAACAGTTCAATCGTGAACAGGGTCTGCTTGCCCAGCAGACAGCCATGGGCATCGAGCAGTACATGAACGATATTACCAATGTCTTGAGCCTCACCACGCGTATAGATCATGTAGCACAAGGTGATCAACGGTCTATCAATGTAGCGCTGGAAAACGCATACCGATCGTTGAAAAACAAGGTCTCGTTTGTGTTCTGGGAGAATGCCCAGGGGATCATGAGCTACCACTATCCGTCAAATATGCTCCCGGGGCTCGAAGGAAAAGACTACAGTTTCAGGACTTATTTCAGGGTTGCAAAGGAACTGGGGGTTCCCTTTGTTTCCGACATCATCATGGTAGGCGGAGAACAGTATCAGGATATCCCCGACCGTTTCGAGACGTTTGTCATAACCTTTCCGCTCAAAGGCCGTGACGGCACGTTCCATGGCGTCATCGGATGCGCCATAGACCTGACAAACATTACCGCGCATTATGTGGCGCCCATTCGTCCGTCGGAATCGGGGTATGCATGGCTCGTGGACGAAACCGGCCTGATCCTGTACCATCCAAACCCGAAATGGATTGGCCTCAACCTCTACGACGTCGTCCTGGATATGCAAAAAAAGGGATACAGCATAACAGGGATCGAGGATATCAGACATGGAATGGAACTCAAAAATGACGGCATGTATGAATTTTCCTTCCCGCACTATCCAAAATCAGAGCCCATAAAGAAACTGCTGGCCTTCTCTTCGGTCCATTTTCTCAACAGGAGATGGATTACCGCATCCACGTCTCCGTACAGCGAGGTCATCTACCTCATGTCCGACACCTTCAGAAACACGCTGATTTTAGGATCGGCGAGTATCGGTTTCGTCTTCATCGCGACCCTGGTACTGCTGCGGATCAACAAGGCCAGGGCGACCGCTTCCGAGAGAAACAAATGGGCGGACAGGGTACTGATTGCGCACAAACGACTTGAGACCATCTTTAACGGCGTACCCCACTATCTCGCCCTGATCGACTCTGCCTTCACCATAACCGATGTAAACCAGCGCCTGTGTGATCTCTATGACAAGAAGCGTGCAGATATTATCGACAAGCATTGCTTTGTGGACTTTCCTGAAGAAGAGCGAATCTGTCATCTGGATATTGTGGAGGAGTGTTTCAAGACACGCACCATCATAACCCAGAGAGACAAAAGAGCAGAGATCAGGCACAAACCCTATTTCTTCGATATCAGCGCCATTCCCCTGTATGGAGCAAAGGGTGAAGTGGACTTTGTCGTTCAATATGCCGTTGACATCACTGATAAAAAGGCCTTGACCGAAAAACTCATTCAGGCAGAAAAGCTTGCCGCGGTGGGACAGATATCGGCCCATGTGGCACACGAAATCCGCAATCCCCTTACCTCGGTACTGCTTCATTCAGAGCTCCTGGAAGACGAGATCAATGAACAAGGGGGCAACGCCGAAGCATCAGACCTGCTGCACATAATCCAGCGGGAGATTGACCGCCTCACCCGGATAACCGACGAGTATCTCTCATATGCCAGGCTGCCCCACCCGAAAAAACAATTGGTGAAACCCGAGGCGGAAACCTCGTCAGTAATCTCCATGCTGCTTCCCGAACTCAAGAGAAGAGACATCGAGTCTTTCATCAAGTGCCCTGATAAATTACCCGATATCATGATCGACCGTGGACAATTCAGGCAGCTTTTGATAAATCTGATTAAAAATGCTGAGGATGCAATGCCATCAGGAGGTACTCTTGAAATCTCTCTCATGGAAATTAAAGATAATTTCCTGTTGCTGGTAAAAGATACAGGCTATGGCATCCCCCAGGAGATCGCCCGGCGGATATTTGATCCATATTTCACCACAAAGGACAACGGTACCGGCCTCGGGCTGGCACTGGTTCAATACATTGCAAATGCGCATGACGGATGGGTAGATGTGGAAAGCCAGAAAGGAACGGGATCGACCTTTATCTTTTCCATACCCTTTCATAAATCGGACAAAGGAAGCGGGGTCTAGGATCATGAGATCAATCATCTGTGTTATATGCAGTATGCTGATATTCCCGGGGGTTCTTCCCGCGGCAAAACTTCAGCTTGAAGTCCCTCCGGGACTGCCCGAGGTGTATCTCCTCTCGGCAGGGACCCCCGCTGTACTTCAACACCTGGGCGATGAGTTCGAACAATCTATCGGGCAGCTGAGCATGAACTATCAGATCGATCTTCTAGGGGAACAGGCTGAAAAGGCAACGGCTCTTGTGAAGAAAAAAGAGCAGGCATACTCCAGTAAATTCGACTCGCTCAAGCAGCAGTATCTCGATTCCATCTCATTTTCCATCATTTCTTCCGAAGCCGAGATCTTCCCGGCATCATCTGCCCTGGGGGAGGTATCATTCCTCTATACCATTAAAAACAACTCGGACCGCATCATATCCGACATCACCTACAAACCGAAGGTCGGAGGCATTACGTTGCCCACGACATCTGCCCTCATACTGGAACTCATTCATCCGGCAACGTTAATATCGGGTCTCGGACCAAATGGGACACTCTCCAATAAAGGTCATGATCCCGAGCATTTTTCCTTCTTCATCGGTGAACTCTCCAGAGAGGAGCTCAAAAAGATATCCTCAGGACTTAAGAACAATTTTACCATCGATATCCTGGATATGCATTTTACCCCGAAGAAGGGATATAAGGGGCAAACCGATGTGCTGGGCTTCAAAGAGGCCTTCACCGATCAACTGAAACTCTTACAAGTATCCATTGAGAGGGCCCGGGTTGATGAAGGGACAAAGAAAGCCTCCTACAACAAGGCCTTTGCACGATTCAATGAGGATAAAGACACCGAGCTGATGCGTTACCGGAAATCCCTGGAAGATTTGAAAAAAACCGCTGTCCGCTACCAGGTGCATGTTGATGAGAAAAACCGCAGCACCTTTGAAAACATACCTGCCGGGACCTACTTTGTCTATGCCTCCAATGCACAAGGCAGCGCAATATTTGAGCAGATCACGATTAAAGAGAGCAGGAACAAGCTCATGATCAATGACATGATAAAGGACCCGTTTGTGCCATGAACAAAAAAATACTCGTTGTCGATGATGAAATAGGCATCCGCCAATCCCTCCAGAAAATCCTGGAAAAGGAGGGGTACTCGGTCGTTACTGCGTCCAACGGAGAGGAGGCATTCAAGATCATCCGCCAGGGGGAAATCGATCTGCTCATCACCGATATCAGGATGGCCGGCATGGACGGTGTTGAGCTCCTCAAGGTATCGAAATCCGTTTCCCCGTTTACCGAGGTCATCATGATCACCGGGTATGCCTCGGTAGATACTGCTTTAGATTCCATGAAACAGGGGGCATACGACTATCTCACCAAGCCTTTCAAGAAGGCGGACATCTTGAAGGCGGTTCACAAGGCCATTGAAAAGCAGATCCTGACCATGGACAACATCCAGATGAAAGAACGCATCGAGGCCATTGAATCAGGTCCGCTCATTGAGACAGCGAGCCCGAAGATGAAAAACATCGTGGACCTTGTCCACCAGGTGGCTTCAAGCCAGGCAACGGTTCTGATCCTTGGGGAATCCGGCACGGGCAAAGAGGTCATCGCCGACATGATCCATCAATTATCCCCCAGGAGATCCAGGCCTATGGTCAAGGTGAATTGTGCCGCAATCCCTGAAACGCTCATCGAAAGCGAGCTCTTCGGCTATGAAAAGGGTGCGTTCACCGGTGCCTCCGGCAGGAAAGAAGGGCGCTTCGAGGCGGCTGACAGAGGCAGTATATTCCTTGATGAGATCGGAGAAGTGCCTGCGGCCGTACAGGTGAAGCTCCTGCGTATCCTTCAGCAGGGGAGCTTTGAACGGCTCGGGAGCAATAAACCGTTGAGCACGGATACTCGGATCATTACCGCCACCAATAAAAATCTTGCTGCCATGGTGAAAGAGGGACTCTTCAGAGAGGATCTTTACTGGAGGCTCAACGTCATCTCCATCGAACTGCCCCGGCTTAAGGACCGGAAAGAAGACATTCCCAACCTCGTTCAGCACTTTATCAACCGCTTTTCAAAGAAGAACGGCAAGGCGGTTGTGGGGATCGAGTCCAAGGCAATGGAGACCCTGCTCAATTACGAATGGCCGGGCAATGTCAGAGAGCTGGAAAACGTCGTGGAACGCAGCGTTGTCCTGGACAAAGATGCCATTATCGGATCGGATGATCTTCCCAGGGAACTCACCACTACCGGCATAAATTGCAGGGATTCGGTCACCATCCCGCTGGGCACACCCCTGGAGGAGGTTGAGCGGATCCTCATGGAAGAGACCCTGAAACATACCAAGGGGGATAAAGGCCTGGCATCAAAACTGCTCGGGATCTCCACCCGGACCCTGTACCGGAAGATGGATAAGAAGGAAGAGTAGCCGGTCTCTCAGGGAGTTTTCATTCTCCGATCACGACTGGCAACGCACTGTCACTATACGTTTCGTCACCAAGCTGGCCGGAGCTGTTGCTCCCCCATGACCACAGCGAACCTCCGGATTTTTTTGCAAGGCTGTATGATCCGCCGGCACTCACAGCGGCCCAATCAGTATCCGTGTCCACCCACAACGGAACATCGCTGCCGTCATTGGTGCCGTCCCCGAGCTGACCGGAGCTGTTGCTCCCCCACGCCCACAGCGTGCCGTCAGACGTGATAGCAAGGCTGTGACTTCCACCCGCGCTGATAATCGCCCAGTCGGTGTTATCATCAATTTGAAACGGGTACTTCCCGTCTATCAAGGTGCCGTCCCCGAGTTGTCCTGAGCTGTTATTCCCCCATGACCACAGGGTCCCGTTGTTCATGAGCGCAAGACTGTGAGATCCGCCGGCACTGATACCGGCCCAGACCGTTCTGCCGCCGACCCGAGCCGGGGAATTCCTGCCTGTCAAGGTGCCATCCCCAAGCTGAAATGAGCTGTTGCTCCCCCATGCCCACAGCGTCCCGTTTTCCTTGAGCGCAAGGCTATGGGACCCGCCGGCACTGATGGCTGCCCAGTCCTCATCAGAGCCGATCTGCACAAAGACCGTCCTGTTTACCGTGGTGCCGTCCCCGAGCTGACCGAAATTGTTATATCCGCACGCCCAAAGCGTCCCGTTGTGCTTGAGAGCGAGGCTATGATAACTGCCGGCACTCACTGCGGCCCAATCCGTTTCGAGATTTGCCCCCGCAGGGACAGTGCTGTCTTTGTGGGATCCGAGACCGAGCTGACCATACAGATTAAAGCCCCATGACCACAGGGTGCCGTTCGACTTGATAGCCAGACTGTGGACCCCTCCCGCACTGACTGCAGTCCAGACATTTTCGGTGCCCACCTGCACCGGGACATTTCTGTCACTCCAGACACCGAGCCCGAGCTGAGCCTGATCGTTCCGCCCCCACGACCAGAGTGTTCCGTCGGTCTTGAGCGCCAGCGTATGCCTGTCGCCGGCACTGACAGATTCCCACACCACAATTTCCTCGGCGATAATAACATCATCGTCGTCATCTCCAAACCATTCATCATAGTATGAGCACCCTGCAGACATGAAGAGAAAGAGGACCACCACGAGATAGCGTAACACAAATTTCATTAACTCCTCCTGCATAGTGTAGCATTTCAACTTCATAAAAAAATACCGAACGGACAATGCATGAATTATATGCAATATTTATGCAAAATTAAAGGTCTTGATAATACACCGGATATAAAATCAGCGTTGAGCATGCACTATAAATATCAGTAATTTATTTCCACCATGAATGAATTTATTTTCTTCTCGATGCAGGTGGTTATCTCATAAATTGGCATTTGGCCAAGGGCATAAGAGCAGGTTTTCTGATTCACAAATCATGACCAGACCAACAAGCATTGTTAGTGTTACCTGTAAATTACCTCACGATATAATGAAATGCCCATACTTATCATTTTTAATGTTCATTCCTTTGCGCTTTTTATGTGCTGAAATTCACGGCACAGAAGAATATTTAACATGATCATCTCAAATTAATATTACCATATTCATTTGAGATCTTGCTTAAACACTGTCGTTAAGAAGAAGATAGTTATTACCAATCTGTTCAATAAATAGCTATAAATAGAACCCTCCCTTTACTTCCTTTCTTCTTTACTTTCCGAACCGTCTGATCTGGCAGCCTATTGCGTCCGAGGAATGCAGGATTAATATGATGCTGTATCGATCCATTATTTCTTGATGCAACGATGGCGAGCTTGCAAGACCTATCACAAAGGAGTTCGACTAACCGTCATGATCCGATTCAGAACACATGCAAGATATCTTCCCCGGATCTCGATGATGGCAGCCAACTACTTGGTTTACCTGGGGTTCGTTCTGTCCTTGACTGTACTGTGCTGGATCATGTTCTCGGATCATGCCGCTGCAGCGAAGTCTCAACCGGGAATCGGTCCGATCATCGTGGGCGGTGATCAGGCATTTCCCCCGTATGAGTTCCTCGACACCAAGGGCAAGCCTGCGGGTTATAATGTAGACCTCATCAGGGCAGTGGCCGAGGTGATGGGCCTTGAGATCGAAATACGGCTTGGCCCGTGGTCACAGGTGCGCAGTGCCCTCGAGAGGGGTGAAATCGATGCAATAGAGGGCATGTTCTATTCGAAAAAGAGAGATAAGCTCGTCGATTTCTCGGTACCGCATACGATTGTTCACAATGCCATCTTTATCCGTGAAGACTATGAATCCATCAAAACGCTCGAAGACCTGGAGGGTAAAGAGATCATCGTTCAGCAAGGCGATATTATGCATGATTACATCCTCGAAAAGGGTGTTTCAGAGAAACTCATCCTTGTAGACTCCGCTGAAGAAGCACTTCGCCTCCTGGCCTCAGGAAAACATCAATGCGCCCTGCTGCTGGAGAGGCAGGGGATGTTCCTGGCGCACAAATTCAAGCTTACGAACATAACAACGACCGGCCCGCCTTTCTCTCCGAATCAATACTGTTTTGCCGTGCACAAAGGTGATCACGAACTGCTGGGCAAACTGAACGAGGGACTCAGGATCATCAAGGCGACCGGCCGCTACGGAGAAATATTCAACCACTGGCTCGGAGGGTTGCAGCACTGGGGCCTGTCTCCCGGCAAGGTGATCAAGTGGACAGCGATCATTGCAGGTTCCCTGTTTCTTTTCCTGGCCGGTACAATCCTGTGGTCGTGGTCGCTCCGAAGAAATGTCCGCATTGCGACAGATCAGCTCTCCCTGGAACTGGTCGAGCGCAAACGGGCAGAAGAGGCACAGCGAAGAAGCGAACAGAAGCTGCACAGCATTATCCAGGGATCACCAATCCCCACCTTTGTCATCGATAAAGACCACCTGGTGGTACAATGGAACAAGGCACTGGAGGCGCTGACCAACATCAGGGCAGAGGAGATTCTCAACACGAGACAGCACTGGCGAGCGATCTACACACGTGAACGGCCATGTCTGTCCGACCTGGTTCTGGACCAGTCCCCGACAAAAATCCTCGCACTCTACAGCGGCAATGCCTGGATATCCACCCTGATACCTGATGCCTACGAGGGGATGGACTTTTTCCCGGAGATCGGAGACGGCGGAAAGTGGTTGAGCTTTACCGCCGCCGCTATCAGGGACTCCGGAGGGAATATTACCGAGGTGGTGGAAACACTGATCGATGTGACAAACAACAAGCGAGCAGAGGCCGCACTCCAGGAAAGCGAGCAGCGGTATCGCAGCCTGTTCAATGGTACGCCTATCGGTCTCTATCGAATCACACCACAGGGGCAGATTGTGGATGCAAACCCTGCGTTCATAAAAATGTTCAAATACCCTGACCGGAAAAGTCTCCTGAACGTGAATGCAAAAGACCTCTATGTGGACCCCGAACAACGCAGTGAGTTTCAGACATTGATTGAGAGCAAGGGAACCGTACATGGTTTTGAAATCCGTGTGAAAAAGTATGATGGAACGATCATGTGGATTCGAAACAACGGTCAGATTTTACGGGATCATACCGGAACGATCCTGCTCTATGAAGGCAGCATGGAGGACACGACCGAACGCAGGCAGGCTGTGGAGGAACTACAGAAAGAGCGGGACAGGATGCAGAAATATTTCGATGTTGCAGGCGTCATCCTCCTGGTCATCAATAGTGATCAGACCGTCAGCAGGATAAACAAAAAGGGCTGTGAAATTCTCGGATATCGGGAAGATGAGATCATCGGGAGAAACTGGTTCGACGACTTTCTTCCTCCGGGATTACGAGCCGCGGTAAGAAATATTTTCGACAAATTGATATCCGGTGAAGTTGAACCCTATGAGTTCTTCGAGAACCCTGTGCTGACAAAAGACGGTAGGGAGCGGCTCATTGCATGGCACAATGCGGTTCTGACAGACGAAGACGGCGCGGTTATCGCCACCCTCGGGTCAGGTCAGGACATCACCGAACTGAAGCAGGCCGAGGAGAAAAGAAGAAATCTCGAAGCCCGTCTCAGGCAGTCCTATAAGATGGAGGCAATAGGAACCCTTGCCGGCGGCATTGCCCATGATTTCAACAACATTCTCTCTTCTGTTCTCGGCTTTGCCGAGTTCGCCAAGATCAAGCTCGAAAAGGGCAAGAGCATCGATAATGAACTGGATGAGGTTCTCAAAGCCGGCGCCCGGGCAAGGGAGCTCGTCAAACAGATCCTGACATTCAGCCGCAAGTCCGAATTCAAGAAGAATCCGATAGAGCTGCCCCCCCTGATCAAGGAAACCCTGAAGTTCCTCAGGGCCTCTTTACCCACCACCATCGAGATACGGCAGGATCTCCCTTCATCAGGAAGTATGATAATGGCAGACCCCACCCAGGTCCACCAGGTGCTCATGAACCTCTGCACCAACGCCGCTTATGCCATGAAGGAGACCGGCGGCGTGCTCGATATTCGAATGTCCGAGGTGGAGCTGGAAGATAACATCGAACAGCAATTCAAAGGCCTGCCACGCGGCCCATACCTGCGGCTGAGCATTGCCGATACCGGGTGCGGCATTCCCAGGGAAATTATCGACAGGATCTTTGACCCGTTTTTCACCACGAAAAAACACGGTGAAGGCACCGGCATGGGTCTCTCTGTCGTCCATGGCATCATACAGGACATGGGAGGTGCCATTTCAGTATACAGCGAGCCTGGCAAGGGGACCACGTTCCACATCCTGGTGCCCAGATATAAAGAGGGAAAGATCGAGCCTTCTGAACCGCATGCCATCGTCACGACAGGCAGCGGAAGGATTCTCTTCGTGGACGATGAAGAAGGCGTGATAGCCTCGGGACGGGGAATCCTTGAGCATCTCGGATATGATATCGTTGCAACGACCAGCGCGCCCGAAGCACTGGAGATCTTCTCGTCCAGGCCGGATGAGTTTGATCTCGTGCTGACCGATCTGACCATGCCCGCGATGACGGGCATTGAACTCTCCAGAGAACTGGTCAAGATCAGGCCCGATATCCCCATTGTATTGTGCACCGGTTCCAACCTGGGGGTAACGACTGAAATGATCAGGGAAATCGGGATACGGGACATGGTGATGAAACCCATGATCGCCAGCGAACTGGCCGAGGCGGTGTACAATGCACTGAAATCGAAATAATCCATTGAGAATGGCATGAACGCCGTGGCAAGACCCGGACACGTGCCCATCTAAACCTCGACACCTTTATGTTCATTTCTTTGCATGCTGACCGAAGAGCGAGGGATGTCCTTCCGCACATCCGAAGGGTGAGGGGCATGGATGCCCTGATTCACACTTCTGCAGGACAGCTGAACTGGACGAACTTCAGTTTCGCCCAAAGGGTGAACTCCAAGGATGGAGCGAATCAAAAACAGAACCAAAGAAATACACCCCTTTTATATATTCATTGCTGCGACAGATTAACTTCATCTATCTAATTGTTTTTTTTATGTTCATTTCTTTGCGTGCACAAAGAAACGGAACCAAAGAAATGCACCCCACGAAGCCGCCCTTCGGGTTCGTTCGTTCACTCGGGAAAAATCAGCTCGCAATTAACTCGCTCCGCTACGCT
>CAYRCP010000018.1:0-18799 GCA_964422755.1 uncultured Bacteriovoracaceae bacterium
CTTTAGGTGAATATTCCCGCAGGACCGAAGGGGTCAGATCCCCGATATCCTCGGATCGCTGTACGGTATTTATGGAGAGGGATATGAATCACTATCTCTCTGAGGGATATACCGCCAATGAGGTCCTTGCGTCCGCCCTGCACTCGGTGTGCGAGAACTACCTCACCAAGGTCGCCATCGAGGGGTCCATCGGCGATACCATCTTCTTCCAGGGTGCAACGGCCAGGAACAAGTCGCTGGTCGCCGCATTTGAACAGCGGCTGGAAAAGCCCATACTCGTCTCGAAATTCTGCCATATAACCGGTGCGTTCGGCGTTGCACTGCTGCTGGCTGAGGACGGAGTAAAATCAAGAAAGTTTTCCGGGCTTGATCTCTATAAAAAACAGATTCCTGTGCGTTCCGAGGTGTGCACTTTGTGCACCAACCATTGCAAGATCACCATTGCTGAGGTTGAAGGCCAGAGCATTGCCTATGGGTTTTTATGCGGAAGAGACTATGACACGCAGAAGTATATGAACAACAATACCTCGGGTTTCGACCTCATGAAGGAGCGCGCAAAAATATTTGCCCAACCGCGCAGGCTTACCTATAAAAGGAAGGTGACCATCGGGTTGCCCGCAGCCCTGCATCTCTTTGAGGATCTGGATTTCTGGAAGTACTTCTTTAATGAGCTTTCAATCAAGACCATTCAAAGCACGCAGTACCGCGATGCGGTGAAAGACGGAAAGAAGCTTGCTGACGCCGAATTCTGCGCACCCATGGCAGCCCTTCATGGGCATGTCAGCTATCTCCTCGACAAGGCGGATTATGTGTTTGTGCCATACTACCTTGAAGATCGCGGCGGCAGCAGGCATGTCAGACGTCAGTACTGCTATTATACGCAGTTTGCTCCGGCACTGGTTTCTCCCCTGGAAGGTGAAAAGAAAGGACGTGTGCTCACGCCCCTGGTCAATTATCTCTATAACCGGTTCCATACAAAGGTTCAGCTGTACAAGATGCTGAAAAAGATCACAAACGGCGACGTAAGCCTCATGGAGGTCTCATCGGCATTTGATCGCGCCCTGGAATACCGGGAGGGGTGTGTCCGTAAGCTGCAAAGACGCTACAGGCAGGAACAGCCCAAATCGGACAAGGTCTCTGTGGCGCTGCTGGGGAGGCCGTATACGGTCCTGTCGCCGGCAATGAACAATGGTATTATCGATATCTTTGCAGCCAAAGGTATCAAAGTGTTTTATCAGGATATGCTTACCCTCAAGGAGGAACAAGACCCGTCTCTTTCAGCGTTGCTCGATGATATTCCGTGGAAGTATGCAGCCCTAATCCTGCAGGCTGCCCGGGAGGCGGCTGAAACACCAGGTGTTTATCCTGTGCTGGTCACCTCTTTCAGATGTACGCCGGACTCGTTTGCTATAGAGTATTTTAAGAAACTCATGAACACTCATCATAAACCTTACCTGATCCTCCAGCTCGACGAACATGACTCCAGCGTGGGGTATGAGACCAGGATCGAGGCTGCCATCAGATCGTTCTCCAATCATTTATCATCCCGGCAGTTCACGGTGCCCGAGGTGTTTCCGTCGATCATGCCGAGCCGTTCGTTTGCCGGCAAGACGATCCTTTTTCCCAACTGGGACAATCTCTGCTGCAGTCTGATTGTCGCCTCTCTCCAGCGGGAAGGCCTCGATGTGCGGCTTTTAGAAGAGCGACAGACCAGTATTCAGAAGAGCCTCCGGTACAATACAGGGCAGTGTATTCCCATCAATATCATGGCCCAGGAATGTATCGATTATATCGAGAAATACGACCTGGATCCGTCGCAGTGCATCTTATGGATGGGAAGCGGAGAGATAGCCTGCAACCTCAAACTCATCCCGCATCATATCAAGAGCATCTTTTCTCAGTACGGTCATGGCATGGAAAAGGCGGAGGTTTATCAGGGCAATATCTCGTTCATGGATATCTCGCTGCGGGCTTCTATGAATGCTTATTTTGCGTTTATGTTCGGCGGGATGCTCCGAAGGATGGGCTGCAAGATCAGGCCCTATGAGATGGAAAAGGGACAGACAGACAGGATAATGTATAAATCACTGAATCTGCTGAGAGATGCTTTTGCCGGCAGGATATCAAAGGAGGACGCCCTTAGAGACGTGGTAGAGGACTTTGAGAAGATTGCCAGGAGGGGGGGAGAACCCAGGCCCAAAGTGGCGATTTTCGGTGATCTGTATGTCCGAGACAATGACAAGACAAATCTCGGTCTTATTGAATTCATCGAGAAAAACGGCGGGGAGGTGATCACTACCCCGTACAGCACCTATGCCAAAATGATTGCCCGTCCGTACTTCAAAAAATGGCTGCATGAGGGCAAATATCTCCATGCAATCTCTGCAAAGACCATACTCTCAACGCTGGGCACCCTGGAAAAACGGTATCAGAAATACTTTCAGCGCGTACTCAATGAACCCCAGCATGTGTTTACCGATTCAACAGAACAGATCCTTGCGCAGTACAACCTCATTCCCGAGCATACCGGGGAGTCCATGGACAATATCCTCAAGATACACTACATCAGGAAATATTATCCTGACGTGGCCCTGTTCATCCAGACCAGTCCTGCATTCTGCTGCCCGTCACTGGTTACCGATGCAATGGCGCAAACAATTGAAAAGCATACCGGGATCCCTGTGGTGAATATCACCTATGACGGTACCTGCGGAAATAAGAACAGTGCAATCATCCCATATCTTGTCTATCCGGGGAAACGTCGGGTTGTATGGCATACCATCAGTGCCGGATAACAATGATGTGCCCCAAGGCTTTGTTATCCACGTTGTCCCTGCTGCTTGTCGGGCGTAGCCTTTGCGAAGCCTGAATGCGGGGACAACGGAAATCTCTGTAAGTACCGGTTGAGTCTTCATGGATATTGCCGGGCTTTCTGCCTCCAGGCGGTCAGGCCGGTCTGCTCGAGAACGACATACCGTGCACGGGGCATGAGGAATGTCGGTTGGTATGATAAAAGTTGTATGAACAGATAAATTGAAAGAATTCTGAGGATGTCATATGCTCTAACAGATATTCCGCACGAAAGAGTTTTCTCCCTGTGTGCGGAATATCTATTTTATAGAGACAGGGGAGGTCTCTTTATGGGCGTGTCTGGTAATCAAGCGCACCGCGATGCCGATAAAGCTTATGGTTCCGATGGTAATAAATGCAAGTGTCATGTCTTTGCCCTTCTTTCGATGACAGCCTCCTGGATAAAACCCTTGAAGCCGAGCACGATGCCCAGGATAAGGAAGACCAGGGTGAAGTTGGGGGCCATGTTGAAAACCTTGTCCAGGTAGAGACCCGCATAAAGACCGAGGAATGTCATGGTCACCAGCACAACGGAATAGGCGCTGATCCTGGTCAGCCTGTTTGCCAGCTTGCGTGGTATTCTCTCCTTTTTCATGGCTCTCTCCTTATTCTTTTATTCTCAGGCTAGAACAGGTTCATAATGAGCGTTCTGCCGGGTGCGGTATTGATTCCCACCAGGGCCACCACGAGGATAAATACTGCGGTTGCCTCTGCCGGGGTAAGTCCCAGAACCCTGTAGGTGAACCTGATGCCGATCCCTGTCATGAACATGCAACCGATTACGATCCAGAGTGTTATCATCTTTGTGCCCTCCTTTTTTCTTCATACGCTTCATACTGAGCAACGCCCGTGCCAACACAAGCCACCCCGTAACATACTGAATTAATGTGTTAATTGAGGTTCTCATGGTAAGGCTTATGACACGTTGTCACAGAAACCAGAAATGCGGAAAGGGTTTTTAGTCAATTTGTCAAAATGAATGAGTATTCAGTCTTTAACAAGTGACAAAATGACAACTGCGCCTTTGCATCAGGAATATGCGGGCTTTAGCCTGGTGAGGTTGAGTAGCTAAAATATAGTATATGGGATTGGTGCAATTGATTGAGAGAAGGCAATATACTGATTAAAGACAAAAATGGGTATAACGGCTCAACGATTGGTGCCGAGGGACGGAGTTGAACCGCCGACACGCGGATTTTCAGTCCGCTGCTCTACCAACTGAGCTACCTCGGCAACAGGAGTCTGTGTAGTTAATTTGAGGAGTCTTGTCAAGAGTTTTCATCTTCATCGAAGCTAAAAGTTTCAAGTTTCTCACCATCCTCTCTGAGCACGTCTTCCATGGAAAAATCGTCATGCCTCTGGGAGGTTTCATTTTCGAGCAAATCCTTGTGATCTTCTTCGACCTTGCTTACCGCAAATCCATCATCGTTGATCTTTATCTCCGGCTGTTTTGTATAGATATTGAGCTTTATCTTTGTGGGGACGAGGTCTTCTCCGCAGCTCTTGCATCTGTCAAAATAATCAAAGCTTACATATGCGCATTTTGGGCATCTCATCAGTGGTATCCTCCTATAGTATAGCTTCAATATCGGTATAACGGAAATGATCCATTAGTAAAGACTATTATTATGAAAAAGATTTGAACTCGAATGAACACTAAATACAGTATATTCAATGTGCTACACATGAAATATGAAGCCTTCAAAAAGATTTTAAAAAACTGAATATTCATTTTAGTTGACTGTAAATATGAATTGTTTTACTGATTAACAAATCAGTTATAAGGGGGGCAACTATGGCAGGTCTATCAAAATCTTTGGATCTCTCCGAGAGAGAACTTTTTAATGTATTGAACAAAGAAAGCATTGAATATCTACGGACCCGGTACAACAAAACTAACCGATGGGTTATTGCAGATATGCTTCGTCGCGCCCGCTATCATTATCCTGATAAGAGCGCTCTTGTCTTTAAAGATAAGATTCTTACCTACACTGAATTGGAAGATGAATGTAATCGGGTGGCAAATGCGCTGCTCGACGTGGGTGTGGAAAAATACGATCGTGTGGCAGTCCTGGCCCACAATACCCTGCACCACGTTCTCGCGTGGTTCGGATGCGCCAAGGCAGGTGCTGTGTATCTGGCAATCAATTATATGCTGCAGGGCGAGGAGATAGCGTATTGCGTGAATCATTCAGAGAGCAAGGTCCTCATCGTTGAAGATTCCCTTTATCATCTGGTCAAAGATGTGCTCGATGATATGCCGACAATAAAAACCCTGATCTGGTCGGACCAGGGGGACGGGATATCCAGTGCGGATGATCGCTTTGTTGATTTCGACAAATGGTATCAGCAATACCCGAGCATCGAACCCGATGTAGTCCTCCACATAGAGGACCCTGTGCAGATGACCTATACGAGCGGCACGGAGTCGCTCCCCAAAGGGGTGATTGCAAACAATCAGGCACTTATGGCCCAGTACATGGGGTGCATTATAGACGGTGGATATGACAGTGATGATGTGAGTATCAATGCCCTGCCGCTGTATCATTGCGCTCAGCGTGATGTGTTTATGAACCCGATTTTCTGGATTGGTGGAACAAACATCCTGTGCACCCCGGACCTCTCCGAGATCCTTAAGATGATATCCGAGTTTAAGGCAACAATGTTCTTTGCCCCTCCGACGGTATGGATCGGATTGCTGCGGCATCCTGATTTTGCCAAATCAGACCTTTCTCATTTGAAAAAATGCTACTACGGGGCTTCCATCATGCCGGTTGAGATTCTCAAGGAGATCATGGAAAAGATCCCCGGCTGCAAGATCTACAACTATTACGGTCAGACTGAACTTGCTCCCTATCACACCATCCTCAAGGCTGAAGATGCCATGTCAAAGCTCGGTTCTGCCGGCAGAAGCGGTTTGAACATGGAAACCCTTCTGGAGGATGACCAGGGCAATGAAATATCTGATATTGGCATACCCGGAGAGATATGCGGGAAAGGCCCTCATGCCATGATGCTCTATTTTAAGGAGCCTGACAAGACCGAAGAAGTCATGCGGGGCGGGTGGTTCCACTCCGGTGATCTCGGTGTTCTTGACGAGGACAGATACATCGAGGTTGTGGATAGGAAAAAGGACATGGTGAAAACCGGTGGCGAGAATGTCTCGACCAGGGAGGTGGAAGAGGTCATCTACCAGGACAGGCGGGTGCAGGAAGTTGCAGTCATCGGGGTTTATCATCCCAAATGGGTTGAGGCGGTCACCGCTGTTATTGTCACGAAAAAGGGGGAGACCATAACGGAAAAAGAGATAAAGGACATAGCCAAAGCCAAGCTCGCGCTGTTCAAGGTCCCCAAGAAGGTTGTCTTTGTGGATGAACTGCCCAAGACGCCGACCGGTAAGATTTTAAAAAGAGACCTGCGCGACATGTATAAAGGTTTGTGCATGCAAGATTAAAAGACGACTACCCTTTTACAGAATAGTCTATATGATGAACGGGGAGATATTCTCTCCGCTTGAACACCTTAAAAGACAGTGCGTAGAAGTTGCCGGATGATCCTGAATTATGCACTGGCTCAAACTCTGCCTTGAAGTTTCAATTCTCGTATATTAATATTTATAGCCGGTCTTGTTCTTTAGTCGATGAAGACCGATTGCAAAACCGAAGTTACAAGGATCTGAAATACAGGGTTGCACAGTAGTGTGGCTTGAGAGCCCAAGAAAAAATATGTACGCAATGAGAGGTAAGTTCATGAATGGATATGATGAGAATCAGATGGATTTGAGCCCCAGGGTACTGCTCTGGAACTACTCGATGGAAGAGATGCTCCGGATTGACCATTTCTTTCAGGAGATTAGTGCACCTCCTGCCTGTGTTATCGAGAAGGATCAGGGATATCTCCCGGTCCATGAAATTCTCTTTATGCAAAACAAGGCTGAAGAGGAGTTTATTTGTGATGAGAAGATCATGCTCTTTTTCAATGTGCCTGCAGAAACAATACAGGCGGTAATGCATGAGGCCAAAAGCCGTGATCTGCCCAGGCCCATATATGCAGTTGTGACCAAACAGTCCATCGAGTGGAAATTCAGTGATCTTGCGGATCATCTCGTTAAGGAACGTGACCATATGAACAGCAGAAAGAAAAAGGAAAAGAACAAAGGAGCATGATGGCCCTGGGAACAATTATGAACATTTGATGATTCACGGATGGGCACGTTTGTGCCATGCGAGAGGAAAGGAGGTTTGCTGCACATGAAAGCATCATTGTTCCGGAAGATAGTGATATTGGTCCAGAGTATAGTTTCGACATTGGGGATTTCACTCTTCGCACTGTATATGCGGATTACAAACACCTATGACAGGAAATTATCAGACCGGATTCTGCGGTGGTGGTCGGGATATCTGCTCAAGGCCGTCAAGGTCGGATATGAGGTTTCAAACCCGCACAATGTGACCCTGGAGGAGGGAATTCCCTATATCGTCATGTCTAATCATCGCAGTCATTATGACATTCCGCTCATTTTTGTGTCTATCCATGGCAGTATCCGAATGCTGACCAAAAAAGAGCTTTTCAAGGTTCCCATATGGGGCAGGGGCCTCAAGGCAGCGGAATTTGTCTCCATTGACCGGAAAGACCACGCGCAGGCTATGAAGGATCTCGAGACCGCCAAGGCTCAGATGAAAAGCGGTATCGTGCTGTGGATTGCCCCGGAAGGCACCAGGTCCCGCACAGGCGTTATGGGGGCTTTCAAGAAGGGCGGGTTTATGGTGGCTATCCAGACCGGTGCTATGATTGTCCCGGTGGGCATACAGGATACGGAAAAGATCCTTCCTCCGGAAACCCTGTCGTTTCATCTGAACCAGCAGGTGCGCCTCAATATCGGCAAACCCATAGATGCTTCTGAATACAGCCTTGAGAGTAGAGACCAGCTCATGGAAGAGGTGAGGGATTCGATACAGGCCCTGTCGAATCAGTAGGGGCAAGGGTATAAGGTATAAGGTGTAGGGTGCAAGGTTTTAAGTTTTAAGTGGCATAGTAGACAGAAAAATATCTTGTTTCCTGAGTCTTGATTAGAAGTTTTATTCCGGCTGCTGTCCGCTGCGGCGGATGACGTCTTCTTTTTCCCAGTATTCCAACACTCCAATACTCCATTTTCTCATCCCTCGTGTCTCGCGCCTTCTTGAGTGTATCCCTTCCTCACTGCTGATTCCCATGCCTGAGGCAGAATGATCCTGTTCTTTTTCTGCCACTTTTTGCAGGAATGGATAAAACGTCTGAGCGTTTTTTGTTGCAGAACAGGGCCAAGTGTTGAAAACCGGTAGCCCTTGTCGAGATCGATCAACCAGGGCTTCTTGTCCTCATCGAGGAGGATATTCTTGATATGGAGATCTGCATGATACAGGCCCAGGGCATGGATTTTCCGAATGAGGCACCCCGTATTTTCGAGTATTGCCAGGCTGTCTTGATGAGGTTTTTCAAGATAGGTGAGCAGGTCGATAGAGTCGGGCACCAACTTTGAGATAACGGCAATGTGATAGAACAATCCGTCGCGTCTCAATACGAGTGCCAGGATTTCAGGGGTGGGGATGCCCTGTGCGGTCAGGTAGGCGCTGATGGTGAGTTCGCGCATGCTTCTGGCAGGCGAGACAAACCGCCTCCCGGATATACGCCTCAAGAGTCCTCCATGGGTCAGGGTCCTTACCACCAGGTCGGGTTCGATGATGCGGATCTGTGCCCTGCCCATAAGAGCGGGGTGTTGATTCCCGGTTGCGGCCGGTGTATCTATCAGCCCGGGGATTTCCGGGCGCCTTGCCGCGTAAATAAGTGTGGTGTTTCCCTTTTCTTCAATACAATACCCAAGATCTTTCAGGGAGTTTTTCATGTACTATCCTTCTACCGCAATAGATATCTTTTTCAGCCGCTTGATCTCGTCGCGAAAGGCAGCTGCCTCTTCGAATTTGAGTTCATTTGCAGCTTCCAGCATCTTTGATTTCAAATCAACAATAGTTTTTTTGATCTCTGCAACCTTGATGGTACCCATGGATGTCTTTACCTCGGCTGCGATATCGGTATAATCCCTCTCGTAAATAGAGGCGAGAATATCCCTGATGTTTTTTTGTATACTCCTGGGTGTAATGCCGTGGGCCGTATTGTAGGCCTTTTGTTTCTCTCTTCGTCTCCGGGTTTCAGACTGGGTTTTCTCGATAGAGGCGGTTTTTCTATCGGCATACATGATCACTCTGCCGCGTACATTTCTGGCAGCCCTGCCGGCAGTCTGAATAAGAGAGCGCTCAGACCGGAGAAATCCCTCTTTGTCCGCATCAAAGATGGCAACGAGTGATACTTCGGGGATATCGAGTCCTTCACGCAGCAGGTTTATCCCGATCAGGACATCGAAAACACCCTCTCTGAGTCCTCTGATGATCTCGATTCGCTCTAACGTGTCGATATCCGAATGCAAATATTTTACCTTTACATCGAGATTCTGATAATAATCGGTGAGCTCTTCGGCCATGCGCTTGGTCAGGGTGGTCACCAGGATGCGTTCACCCCGGGCGATGACCTTTTGAATCTCCCGGTAGAGATCATCAACCTGATGAGCCGCGGGTCTGATCTCAATCTCGGGGTCCAAAAGCCCGGTGGGGCGAACCACCTGCTCGACAACCATGCCGCCTCCCTGTTTGATCTCGTAGTCTCCCGGTGTTGCAGAGACATAGATTATGGACTTCACCAGGGTATTGAATTCATCAAAACGCAGGGGCCGGTTGTCAAGGGCTGAGGGGAGCCTGAACCCGAAATCCACCAGATTCGACTTTCTCGAATGATCGCCTCGGTACATGCCGATGAGCTGCGGTACCCCCACATGTGATTCATCGAGAAATACGATGGTGTTTTTGGGAAAATAGTCCATAAGTGTCGGCGGTGCCTGGCCGGGGGCACGTCCGGTGAGATGACGCGAGTAGTTCTCGATACCTTTGCAGGAACCTGTTTCCATGAGCATCTCGAGGTCATAGTTTGTCCGCTCTTCAATTCTCTGGGCCTCGATAAAGCGTTTTTCACTTCGGTAGAAGGCAATACGCTCCTTCAGTTCGTCTTTAATGGCCTCGACGGCAGTAAGCAGGGTGGATTTCGGGGTGACATAATGGGACGCAGGGTAAATAGGGAAGTGGCTGACCTTTTGTATCTTCCTGTTTCTCAGCGTGTCGATCTGCCATATGGACTCGATCTCGTCACCAAAGAGTTCGATGCGGATAGCCATGTCCTCCTCGTGTACGGGAAAGATATCGATAACATCACCGCGTACCCGGAAGCATCCCCGGTAAAAATCATGGTCGTTTCTTTCATATTGAATTTCGACGAGCTTTTTGAGTATGTCGGTGCGGGTCATGGTGCTGCCTTCTTCGAGATAGAGGAGCATTCCCGAATATGCCTCAGGTGATCCCAGGCCGTAGATGCACGATACCGAGGCCACGATGATACAGTCCTCCCGTTCAAAAAGGGCACGGGTTGCCCTGTGTCTGAGTTTGTCGATATCATCGTTTATGGCGGAATCTTTTTCAATGAAGAGATCCCGTGAAGGAACATAGGCTTCAGGCTGATAATAGTCGTAGTAGCTGACAAAGTATTCTACGGAATTTTCCGGAAACAGTTCCCGGAATTCCCCATAGAGCTGTGCAGCAAGGATCTTGTTAGGTGCAATGACAAGCGCAGGCCTGTTCATCTGATTGATAACGCAGGCCATGGTAAAGGTCTTGCCTGAGCCCGTCACCCCGAGGAGAACCTGATCTCTGGTGCCCCTGCCGAGGCCATTGCACAGTGAATCAATGGCCCGTGGCTGGTCACCCTGGGGTTCATAGGGTGATACGAGTTTGAATCTCATATGCTATCTATACTACACCTTTTCCCAGGTTGTCCCTTCCGGAGAATCTTTCAGCTGGATTCCCTTGGATTTCAACAGATCCCTGATCTCATCGGCCTTTGAAAAATCACGGGCATTTCTCGCAGCATTTCTCTGATCGATCAGAGAGGCGATCTCGTCTTCGCTCAGTCCGATTTCACTGATCCCGGAGTGTTTGATCTTTTCCAGGAATGGTGCGGGGTCTTCTTCGAGAATACCGAGGATCTCTGAAACAGCAGCTATTGCTGCCGCAAGAGCAGTCTTGTCTTCAGAGGTAACAGCCGGGTCATCATCAAGGACCTTGTTTATCTGGGTAGTGAGATCATGAAGCTCAGCGATGGCTTTGGCGGTATTGAAATCATCGCACATGGCGGCATCGAAGCTCTCATTGAAGGTGTTAATAGTGTTTTCGAGCCGAGGGCTGCCCTTTTTGACCGGAGATTTGTTGATTCTGTCGAGCATTTCATAAAATCTCACCATGGTCTGCTGGGATGAATCCACCGCGTCTTTGGAGAAGTCGATGGGGCTTCTGTAATGTCGTGCCAGAAGGAGCAGCCTGAGAACTTCAGGATGCACCTCTTTGGTGAGCTCCCGTATAGTGAGGAAATTGCCGAGAGATTTACTCATCTTGTCACCACCAATGGTGACGAACCCGTTATGGATCCAGTATTTTACGAACTCGGCATCGAACGCCCCCTCTGATTGAGCGGTCTCGTTCTCATGGTGCGGGAAGATAAGATCCCTTCCTCCGCCGTGAATATCCAGTGTGTGTCCCAGGTAATGGGTGCTCATGGCCGAGCACTCGATGTGCCAGCCCGGTCTCCCTTTTGACCAGGGGCTGTCCCAGAAGGGTTCTCCTTCCTTGCTTCTCTTCCACACGGCGAAATCGAGCGGGTCGCGCTTTGCTTCACCTACATCGACCCTGGCGCCGGCTATCATGTCCTCGATTTTGCGACCGCTGAGTTTTCCGTATTCTCTGAAATTCGATACACTGAAATAGACGCTGTCATCGGCGGCCTTATAGGCAAGCCCCTTTTCCTCAAGCTTTTTGATCAGTTCGATTATCTGGTCAATATGCTCCGTGGCCTTGGGCTCTATATCGGCAGGTTTGACCCTGAGGATATCCATGTCGATCTTGAATTCCTCGATAAACTTCTCCGAGATATCCTTGTACGACTGCCCAAGGGAGTTGGCCCGGGCGATGATCTTGTCATCAACATCAGTGAAGTTGCGTACATAGGTAAGGTTGTACTCCTTTTTTCTGAGGAAACGGGAGATAACATCAAAGACGATAAGTGATCGTGCATGACCGATGTGGCACATATCATAAACCGTCACCCCACAGACGTACATGCCTACGCTGCTTTTGTTCACCGGGATAAAGGGCTGCTTTTTCTTATATGGTGTGTTGTATACCTGCAGTGTCATACATTTTCCTCCTGGTCCGTGGTATTTTCGATAAGAACAACTGCCTGTGCCGAGATTGCTTGCCCTGCACCGATTTCACCGAGGCCTTCGTTCGTACGGAATTTTACCGAGACGTCTGATGCATCGATGTTACATGTCTGCGCGATACACTGCGTCATGGCTTCCCTGTATCCTGAGAGTTTCGGCTTTTCGCATATGCAGTTGATGTCGATATTAACCACCTCGTGTTTTGATTGTATGCTTGCCATTATCATTTTTAGCATTTTAAGGGAATAGATTCCTTCAGTCTCTTTTGCCGTGTCAGGGAATTTTTCGCCGATATCGCCTTGTGCCGTGGCACCGAGGATGGCATCGCAGACGGCATGAATGATCACATCACCATCGGAATGGCCGAGGAGACCTTTTGGATAATCGATGGTAATACCGCCCAGGACAAGCTGCCTGCCTGCGACGAGGCGATGTATATCAAAACCTAATCCGACTCTGTATGACATCTCAATATGGCCTCAGCGATGTAAATGTCTTCTTTGAGGGTAATCTTTATATTAAAAGGATCGCCTGATACAAGTCCAACCTTGCCGCCTGAGTTCTCGATAAGGGCGCTGTCATCCGTGAAGTTCCCGATATTATGACTCCTGGCGAGGGTATGCGCCTTTAAAATACTTGCTCTGTTAAATGCCTGGGGCGTCTGGATCTGATAAACATGTTCTCTGGGGATGGTTTTTACTACGAACTGACCTTCAACCTTTTTGAGCGTGTCTGCCGCTGCAATGCCGGGGATGCATGCGTCATTATCCCCGATGCCTGCGAGCACGCGGGAGATAAGCGATTGAGAGACCAGGGGACGCACGCCGTCGTGGATGAGAACCACATCGGCTGATGTGGCAACCTGCAGACCGTTGTACACTGATTCCTGGCGGGTAGCTCCTCCTGCTGTGACCTCCAACGGGGTGTTCAGCCCGACAAGAATCTTCCCCACATGGTCGATATCTTCGGCTGGAACAACAATGACAATGTGCGTAATGAAAGGGTGGGAATCAAAACAAAGGGCTGTTTTGCGGAGTATCGGAACCCCTCCCAGGTTGATAAACTGTTTTTTCGTACCAAAGCGGGAGCCGCTACCGCCCGCTACTATAATAGCGCTAGCTTCCATTGGTCTTGGGAGCAGCAAATATCATTCGTCCTGCAGGGGTCTGGAGAATGGAGGTAACAACAACCTCAACAGTCTTACTGAGAAGATGTTCTCCCTGTTCCACCACAACCATGGTGCCATCATCGAGATATGCAACCCCTTGTCCCTTTTCTTTTCCCTGCTTGGCTATCATTACTGACATGCTTTCGCCCGGCAGGACAATGGGTTTGACGGCGTTTGCAAGCTGGTTGATGTTGAGCACGCTCACTCCCTGGATCTGAGCCACTTTATTCAGATTAAAATCATTCGTGAGAATATCTGCTTCGACATCCTTTGCAAAGGCAATGAGCTTTGAGTCCACTTCTTTGATCTTCGGGAAATCCTTATCAGAAATCTCGATCTTCACATTCGGGCTTTTTTGCAGCTTGTTAAGGATATCAAGGCCCCTGCGTCCGCGTGCTCTTTTGAGCGGATCAGAGGAATCTGCAATATGCTGCAGTTCATTCAGGATGAACTGGGGGGCGATGAGAACTCCCTCGATAAAGCCCGCATCACAGATATCCGGTATTCTCCCATCTATGATGACACTCGTATCGAGAACTTTTCGTCTGATGTCGTCACCGTTTTTGGCGTGACGAAACACGGGCAATGACTGCAATTCTTTTCCCCAGGCAACGCCGATGGTATAGCCAAGGTATGCAAAGATCGAATTGATGAGAATAAAGAGGAATATTCCGCCCTCGAGTTTGAGCAGGACGTAGCCCAGGAGACTTCCGATTATCAGGCCGAGTATTGCACCCAGAAATCCCCCGACATATGCCATGGGGTGAAGCCGCAATCCTCTGATCTCGCTTATGAAAATGACAAATAGGCAGGCCTCGACGATAGCAGGCAGAATAATAAGCCAGATTCCGCCACCCATATGCAGGGCAGCATAGTTAAAGGATCCATAGAAAACGACAAGTGCGATCGCAATGCGAAGGAACCATCTCATACTGTCACCCTCATTAAATTACAATGATTCCGGCTCTACCTTACCCATAGCCTCCATCAGCAGGATTTCAATATCTTTTTTGTCCGCTTTCTTGGAGGTTGATATTTCACTTACGAGAAGGTTTTTTGCCGTATCATACATTTTCCTCTCACCAAACGAGAGCTCTTTTCCTCTTTTCAAGATGTTAAGATCTCTCAAGACCTCAGCGATTTCAAATGCAGAACCACTTTTTATCTTCTCCATGTACTCCCTGTATCGGCGGTTCCATGTCTGATTATCAATGGGGACCGATCGCTGTCTGAGGATATCCAAAACCTGTTCAATCCCGACATCATCGATGAGCTGACGTATGCCCACATTCTCTACATTCGTCACCGGCACCATTACGGTCATTTGCGTGTCAAGCACCTTCAGGATGAAAAAGGAAATAGTACTTCCGGATATCTCTCTGTTCTCAACAGACTCAACTTCAGATACACCGTGCGCTGGATAAACAACTACATTTCCGACTTTAAACATGTGCAGATTCCTTTTGTGTATTAATACAACAATATCAATTCAACGTAATTTAGTCAAGGCTGCTGGATGAAATTATTCAAAAAAGATAGGTGATTATGCATAAAAAATGCTTAGGGTCCCGAAGATATACCAGCTATATCAGAACCATACATTTTATGGTCTTGTAAAAATACTCTATTTCACGGTGCTGATTCAAGTTCTTGACTTGAGTGTGCAGGGTGTGAGAAGCACTTGGTATATGAATTATCCCGAGATTGACCCGGTATTGATACATATCGGCCCTGTGCAGCTGCGGTGGTATGGTTTGATGTATGTCCTCGGTTTTCTCGTCGCTTACATTATTGTGGTGAAGATCTCCAGGCACAGGGACTATGATTTGAACAAAACCGAGATTGAAGATCTCCTTACCTACTGTATCATTGGTCTGATTATTGGTGCCAGGCTGGGATACTGTTTTTTTTACAACTTCGGGTTCTATTTTGCCAATCCCCTGAAGATTTTCGCTGTCTGGGAGGGCGGCATGTCTTTTCATGGTGGGCTTATCGGGTTGATTCTTGCCGGATGGTTGTATTCCTGCCGAAAACAGAAACGTTTTCTCATGCTCGCTGATCTCGGGGCAATAGCTGCCACGCCCGGGCTGTTCTTCGGAAGAATCGGCAATTTCATCAATGCAGAGTTATACGGCAGGGTGACCGATATGCCCTGGGGTATGGTGTTTCCGGGCGGGGGATCTCTCCCGAGACACCCCTCACAGATTTATGAGGCTTTTTTCGAAGGTATCGTTCTGTTTCTCATTCTCCTTATCATCAACATCAAGAGCCGGACCCAGGGAATACTCATCGCTTCATTCCTCATGTGCTATGGTGCCATGCGTTTTATCCTGGAAAATTTCCGCCAGCCGGATTTGCAGCTGGGTTTCATCCTTGGCCCTTTGACCATGGGGCAGATTCTGAGCGCGATCATGGTGATTGCCGGGACAGTTCTGCTGTTCTATCGATTAAAGTCAGACAGGTCATAGTGCGATAACACTCATTAAATGAAGGATTTTGCGACAAATATCTCAACCGGAATCAGAGCTTTTACCCATTATAACCGCTACAAGAAGCGCATCATGCAGAAAAATGATCCTCTTGGAGCAAAGGTGATTTTGGAACTGTTCCCGTTGTGCCTCCATATCAACCACCCCGGACTTCCTGGTTACATAAGTGATGAAGACTGTCCATGCGGTGTCAAATGCATGGAATGGCCTGCAAGTACGCTGAGGAGCCTTGGATCGTTTTTTTCAACCAGGATCACGCTGAGTGATATTCAGGATTATGTGCCGAGAAATCGTGAGATAGAAGGGCTCTTCACCATCGGTTCGGTGGGGAGCCTGGGCCAGACAAAAGAATCCGACTATGATATCTGGGTGGTGGTCGACAGAAATGAGATTGGGAATAAAAGGATGCTGCTGATGGAGAGAAAGCTGAAGATTCTCCAGAGGTGGATATCCAGCCAGTTTATCATCGATGTCCATTTCTTTCTCATGGATGTTGGCGATATTCAGCGAAACAACTTCGGTATGGTCTCCCAGGAAGGATCGGGTTCTGCGCTGAAGAATATTCTCAAAGAAGAATTTTACCGCACCATGACGCTTATTGAAGGAAGAACCCCGCTGTGGTGGATTACCCCTTTGGATAAGGGTGATTCGTATGAAAAGGCATCTCAGTTCCTTGAACGATCCCTGATGTTTGAGGCGGACGACTTTATTGATCTGGGCGATATCACCTCTATCCCGGAACAGGAACTCTTAGGCGCAGCGCTCTGGCAAATGCACAAGGCCCTCGATGATCCATTGAAATCTGTTTTGAAAATGGCACTGGTGGCAACGTACCTCGAGCATGGTAAAGAAAACCCGCTGTTGTGTGAAGGGATAAAAAGACATGTCATGGGTGCCCTGAGAGATGATCTTATCGATCCGTACCTGGAAGTGCTTTTGACCGTGGAAGACTTCTATACATCCAAAGGCGACCTGAAAACGGTTGAGTTGCTCAGAAAGAGCTTTTATCTTAAGGTTTCACCAAACATCACACGCAATGATCTCATAAAGGTGGATCACGGCGACAAGACCACCCTCATGGCCGATGTTATACGATCCTGGGGCTGGTCAATCAGATATCTCAGGGATCTCAATGCCTTTAATGAATGGAGCGTGGAGAAGTACAGGAGCTTCGGGGATGAATTGCATGATTATCTCAAGCGGACAACGGTGCTTCTCATACGCAGGGCCAAGGCTTTTCTGGTAAACTCTCTCCTGGATCAGGATGTGGAAATGGAGATCCTGCGGCGAAGAGTCGAAGCTTTTTACGTATCCAAAGAGGGAAAGATCGAGTGCGAAAAGAGGGTAAAGAAAAAAGAGCCGGCCTACGAGGAGCTGTTCTTCTCCTATAATAATGAACAGTGGCAGGTAACAGGAACTTCTCCTGAAAACCACACGGGGAAACCTGTGATGAGTGCCTCCCGGGTTGTCAAGATAATTGCATGGCTGGTCTATAATAAAAGATATGATGCCTCGACAGCGTTTCATATGATCCCCAATATCTCGTATGTCGCTCTCTCGGACATTCAATCGCTTTTATGGAATCTGACTTCCCTGATCCCCGATGCTAATATGGTTGGTCTGGACAGGGATTCTCTCATGGATCAAAAGTATGTCAAACGGGCAATAATTATCGGCAATATGGAAACGCCCGGCGTTTATCGATCCATAAAAGAGATTGACGTGCTTTATATCAATTCATGGAACGAACTGTTCAGTATTCATATGAAACCGGGAAGCCTGAGAACCTGGATGGCGAAGGTTCGCAGCCCCAAGACTTCAGTCAGCATATGGCTGCCGCGAGAAGGAAAATCAAAACACCTGGTAGGGGTGCTCAATTCTCTCTTCTGATCCCTGTAAGGGGATGAATTTCTCCAGCGGTTTACCTTTATGTGGAAAATTGAATCCGGATCACAGAATGAAATATTTGGAGTAATGGAGTGTTGGAGCAGTGGGAAAAAGAAAGAATCCAGTTGCCGGTATCCGGAATAAAACCCTTGAGACATTTCGGCATGTAGCTGGTTGAAATCGGATCGTTATCATCCTTCGCTGTGTTCATCCGGTCATGACTGTCAGGCAGTTGTATGACGATAATGAGGAGCTACCCCGCAGACCTTAAAAAAACCGGCGGTATCCTGGATAAGCTGCGAGGAATTACCCGCAGAAAAATAAAGAAAAGAGCAGTACACGCGGCATTATGTGCGGGTATCCCAGGTCTATAAAAGAATTGACTCAGCCCGGAAATGCCTATAACAAATCCCTGGGGCCTGATGGAGAAAACAGGAAAAATACCATAAATCGTGTATGAATTGGGTTAACTGAGGGAAATGTGCAAAGTATTTCAATAGGCATCTGCCAGCTCAAACAGGGATATGATTTTGAGGGAAACATCGCAAAAGCTCTTTCCATGATAGACGAGGCAGCCTCCAGGGGTGCCGATATCGTGGTTCTTCCCGAAATGTTCCTGAGCCCCTATGAACCTGCAGCAATACGATCTTCTGCAGCGTATGTGCAAGGCGCTGTAAACGACCTGAAAGAGGCCTCTGCCCGGCTGGGGGTATATATCGTCGCGGGATCCATGCCCATGGATGGAGACGGTAACCGTCATTTCAACAGTTCACTCGTATTTGACCGGGATGGACAGGTGGTGTTTCGGCACGACAAGATGCACCTGTTTGACTGCACCCCGCCGGGAGGTCCGCGAGTAAAAGAATCGGATTTCATCCTGCCGGGAGAAAACTATGGGACCTTTGATACCCCCTGGGGAAAGGCCTCGGTCATCGTGTGTTATGATATCCGCTTTACCCCCACTATTCAGCTCCTTGCGGATCAGGACATACAACTGTTGTTTGTCCCTGCTGCGTTTTCTCTTGCTACCGGCCCGGCCCACTGGGAAATGCT
>CAYRCP010000019.1:0-18413 GCA_964422755.1 uncultured Bacteriovoracaceae bacterium
TATGGAAGAGGCAGTTGTAAAGGAATACTTTACAACTGCCTCAGACGGAATGAAAAAAATAGAAATGTCCCAATTTTCATGAGACGTTTTATTTCGAAGTGGTTAGAAACATAGAAACGTTCTTTTTTACCGCTGAGACGCAGAGGTTTTAATTTTTTCTCCAATCAGGAGACGGCGACGTGTCCGGCGTAGCCTTAGCGAAGCGGGAAGTTGAAAACGAAGACTGAAGCCAACTGAGGAGACTGATTGGAAAAAAACAACCTGTCAGGAACGGTTCATAATTTACTGCTCACCGTTTACCTTGTTTCTTTGTGTTTTGCTAATGCCCAGCGCCTTAAATCTTTTAACTTTCAGTCTACAGTGCTAACAGCACCCCACGGGCATTTCTTTCAGGGCACCTACAGCCTTTTTAATCTCTCGATCTTTACGTTTTTATTCCTTTCATGCCGGTATACACATAACCTGGACAAAACCGGAACCAAGAAGTTTTAAGAAAATGAATTTCTAAAAACGTCGCATAGCCTATGAGACGTCGGAGTGCCGGCGAAATAGCGATTACGTGCAAGGCGTTGTTCAATAATATTTTATTCTCTCGCCAAGCCGCCAAGGGAGCAACAATGATTTTTCCTATCTCGGGTTTAGTCATTCTTTGCGTCGTTGCGCCTTTGCGCGAGTTTTTCTTTTCTCCAGTTACGATACCGCAAAAACACAGTATCTTCAGATAATAAAGGGGAATTCCTAAAAACGTCGAATAATCAATATACAAAAGATTTTGCAGACATTAGTGCAAGAATATCACAATTAAGCGACTAATAATCCTCCACAGATCTGCTCAAGTTCTTAAAAAAATTAAATATGATGATTTCTCAAAAAGTCTGACAGCCTGTCATTGCGAGGAATGAAATGACGAAACAATCACATAATATCAATAGATTATGTGGTGAGAGATTGCTTCGCTATGCTCGCAATGACCATTTTTAGGACTTTTTGCGAAGCCATCAATAGTGTCCGAGAAAAAAATAGTAGACAGAGGAAACAAGCATTATCTCATCGATTCTATAATAATGACTTGCTTTATACATTGGTGTATAATTAGTACATGAAAAAAGCCCCATTGATAAAAACAAATCCTTATCTGAGAGACCCTGTGAAGCGTGGTAAAGATATTATCAGTAGTGTTGCATCTTCGTCTGCTATAGAAGGAATCAAATGGGGTATTGTTTCGGATAGGTTCTTAGAGAAAACCAAGAAAGCAGAAACTTCAGAGTAAAAGAGACGTTCTATTTTTCTAACCTTTTCACAATTCGAAATTCGCAATCCGAAATAAAAAGTCTTGATTCCTTGACCTAGCGCCTGACATGTCGGGCGTAGTTATAATCGAAGCCTGATGCCTAACGCCCAGCGCCTGCTTTTTTAATCCACATCCGGAAAGACCGGCTTTTCTCTGGTCAAAAACGCGGCGATGCCGTGGACACACTCGCCGGTCACGATCAGGTCGATAGCCTCTTTTGATTCCATCTCCAGGGCATCCATATAGGAGAGCTCAGGGGTTTTTCTGATTACCTTCAGCGCATGGCGCACGGATCTCGGCCCGTTGTCTGCAATGCCCCCTGCGAGTTCCATGGCCTCGTCCAGTGCCTTGCCCGGTTCACTGATGCGGTTGACGACGCCAAGTGCAAGTGCCTCTTCGGCACCGAGTTTCCTGGCGGTCAGGATCAGATCTGCTGCGATTGCGGGGCCGACAAGGCGGGTCAAGCCAACAACACCTCCGTGGTCGGGCATGAGCCCGAGTTTCACCTCGGAAAAGCAGATGACCGCATCCGGGTCCATGACCCGCAGATCGCACCTTGAGGCGATCTCCGCACCGCCTCCGTAGGCAAGGCCGCCCAGGGCGGCGATAATGGGGACAGGCAGAAACACCAGAGAATCGGTTGCGGTGCGGACCCGGTTGATGAGTGCCTCTGCCGGGGCTTTATCGTGGGTTTCCATGGCCCTGGCAAGGGCGGTTACCTGCGGGTTGTTCGGGTTGACGTCAAAGCCTGCGCAAAAGGCCTTGTTGCCGGAACCGGTTACCACAACAACCCGCGGCAGGTTCTGCTTGAGATCGGATATCACCTCTTCGAAACAGGTCCACATATGCTCGTCCATCGAGTTCTGCCGGTCCGGCCGGTCAAAGGTTACGACGGCAATGTGGCCTGTCCTCTCCAGCCGCACTCCATAATTGTGCATAGTGCGCCCCTTCTATAAGGGATTCCCAAATGTATTCAAGTGAACGAACGCCTTCAGATCCTTCCGTGGCGGACCGGATTTTGCCTCAGTGGCCGGTTTGCCCACCGGGATGACACAGACGACTTCATAACCGTGGGGCAGCGAGATTACCTCCGCGCATGCGGTATGATCCATGAGGCCTACGACGACAGATCCAAGCCCGATTTCATGTGCCTTCAGGCAGAGGTTCTGTACCGCGAGGCCCAGATCGAACATAAACCAGTTCGACAGCTTGGTTACATCCTTTCCGCCGTAACACCCTGAGACTCCGGTCTTTGCACAGGCAACGATCAGGGCCGATGCGTTCAGCGAACCTTTTGTCGCTGGGTTTTTGTCCGCATAGGTTCCCGTGACCTTTTCTATGAGCTCTTTGTCCCTGACCACGACAAATTCCCAGACCTGGGTGTTTGCCCAGGAAGGAGCCCACCTGGCCGCCTCCAGGATTGCGTCGAGATCTTGATCGGTTACGACATAATCGGAAAATTTTCGTACACTTCTTCTTTTCAGGATGGCTTGACTCAGTTCCATAGATATTTCTCCTTGTTCAATGTATAAAAGATTGATTCAATCGTCGGAATAATACACGTTTGCTCGGAAAAAAACCAGGTGTTTCACTGCGAAAAACCCAGCGTTGCAACGTTGTCGGCATGCGGATTATGGGCAGGAACCATGACGCTGCTGCATTAATTGAGCGATGAGATATCGAGGTGTTGCTATACTGCGTAGTTTTTATTATGTTCTATATAGGAAGGTGCCAATCAGCTTAGACGGCAGCCATGTTCGGGTGTACAAATCACTCCTGCCTGCCAGGAGAGGGATTCCGGAGTAACCATACTATGAGAATAATGATTATTGATCCTATCGGCGGCATCAGCGGAGACATGCTCCTGGGAAGTCTGATCGATCTCGGCTGCCCCACAGCGTATCTCGAAGAGATTTATCAGGACATACCGGTGGGTGCCTTCACCATTCACACTGCGAAGAAGCCGGTCAATGGAATCGTTGCAATCGATCTGAATTTTGAGATCGAACATGTCCATGAAGACACCACGTTTACCCGGATTAAGAAAGAGGTCATCGAGAAGCTCCCGGGAGGGGTGAGGGAAACGGCATTGAAGATCTTTACGGCGCTCGCTGAGGCCGAGGCATCTGTCCACGGGGTTTCCATGGACGTGGTGCATTTTCATGAGGTGGGGGCGCTGGACTCGATCCTCGATATCGTGGGCATAGCAGCTGCACTGACCTGGTTGAAGATCGATGCTGTCTATGCACGGGCCGTCCCCTTTGGCACGGGCACGACAAAATCCAGGCACGGGGTTATTCCGGTGCCGGTACCGGCAACAGTAAAACTTCTCGAGGGGTACGATGTGAGGTTTACCGGTATCGAAGCCGAACTCACCACGCCTACGGGTGCTGCCGTTATCAGGGCCCTTGCACAAAAGAACGATCCGCCCCCGGATGCAGTGCTTACGGGTGTGGGATACGGGTGCGGCGACAGGACGATTGCCGGGTGGCCGAACCTGTGCAGGGCTATCCTGTGCGAGGTGTCTTGTCTCTCTCAGGACAATTTCTGTTACATGGCGGAGGCAGATGTGGACGACATGTCTCCCGAAGAATGGGAAGCCGCAACCGGCAGGATTTTTGCCGCAGGCGCACTGGACGTGAACATCACCCCCAGGATCATGAAGAACGGGAGACCGGGTGTGGGGCTCAAGGCTGTATGCAATGCCGCAGGGCTGGAAGATGTCCTCAATGCCATACTCGAGCACACCACCACGATCGGTGCCCGGTATTACCCCCTTTCGCGAACAGTGCTGCAGCGGAGGGAATATTCGGTCAAGACTAGCTGCGGCGAGGTCCGGATAAAGGAAGTTGTTACGCCTTCGGGAAGGAAACGCTCAAAGCCGGAATACCGTGATATGCACGATATCTCCCTGACACACAATATTCCCTTTGCCCGGATCAGAGACGAGGTGGAAGGCATGATAAGAGATGAGGGTGAAGATTGATTATGCGTCATGACACAATGAAAAGGCACGCGGCGTGCCGGAAGTTTAAGGAGAATTCATGATTAAAAACCTGCTCGAAGCATATAAGAGAGGCGAGCTGAGCCAGGAAGAGGCACATGAAAAGATCGTGAAGGTCCTCTATGATCAGGGTGAGGATTTTCTCCTTGATCTGCACCGGCATAAGCGTACCGGATTCCCGGAGGTGATTTACGGCCAGGGAAAGAGTGTTGAACAGATCATCGATATCGTGAAGATATTTCTGGAAAAAAAGCAGCGGGCGTTTGTCTCTATTACAGATAAAACAATAATCAAAGTCCTGAAAGAGGCATTCCCCGATGCGACGATGAAACAGGGCGGCAACCTTGTCATGCTGCGCCTCACCGGGGAACCGGCAGAAGACCTGGGAGTAGTGGGCATCATCACCGCCGGCACGGCGGACACCCCCTGGGCAAAGGAGTGCGCCCTTGTGCTGGAAGAAATCGGCGCTAGGGTGATCAAGGCCTTCGATTTCGGGGCCTCGGGCATGCACCGGCCGTTTCTGGGGATCAAACAGGCGCATGATGCCGATGTGCTGATCATCTTTGCCGGCATGGACGGGATCCTGCCCACCATGATGGCATCGCTCACCGACAAGCCCATTATTGCCGTACCTACCCCCATCGGGTACGGGCATGGCGGGGAAGGGGAAACCGCCTTGATGACCATGCTCCAGAGCTGTGTTCCCGGGCTCCTGGTGCTCAACATCGGCAACAGTGTCGGTGCGGCAGCGGCAGCGGTGAGAATCCTCAGGGCAATAAAGAAAAACCGGTATGCGTCGGATTGATAAGCTGAAAAAGGCCATGAAAAAACGAGCGAGGCTGCTTGTTTTGTTCTCAGGCGGGCTCGACTCAACGCTGCTGGCTAAAATTGCATATGATGTTCTCGGCAGTGAAGCAACCGCCCTGACCTTTGATTCACCCATTATACCCCGCCATGAGATCGAGCAGGCAAAAAAGGACGCCCGAGGGATAGGCATTGCCCATGCGATCATCCCCATCAATGAGCTCGAGCAGATACAGCACTTTGCCGAGAACCCTCCCGAGAGATGCTATCTCTGCAGGAAGAAGAGGAACGAACTCGTACGGGAGTGGGCCGGCGAGCACGGATTCGTCACCATTGCCGACGGGATGAACTTTTCGGATTTCGATGATTATCGCCCGGGAATGAAGGCCTCTGTTGAAGATCAGATCTGGCAGCCGTTTGTGGATCTTCGCATCACAAAGGATGATATCCGGCACTACTCAAAGGAATTGGGGCTTCCTGCCTGGGACAAACCCAATACCGTATGTTTGTGCTCGCGCTTCCCCTATGGATCGCACCTGACCAAAGAAAACCTCTGGCGGGTCGAGGCGGCAGAGGCCTACCTGAGTAAGCTGGGTTTTACCGGGTTTCGGCTCAGGTCCTTCCCGTATGATATGGCAGTGATAGAGCTCGTTGATCCTGAAAAGGCCCTCCCGTACCGTCAGGAGATCATCACTGCTCTTAAAGATCTTGGATTCCTCTTTGTCTCTCTCGATCTCGAGGGGTTTGTCAGCGGAAAGATGAACCGGATCATTGCAAAAAAGTAGTCTTAGATCCCGGCAGCGGCTGATTGAACACATAAAGGCTGCAGCGCATAACCGAACCGGATGATATCCCCTGTGAGTATGCTCAAATGCACTATCCGGTATAAAAACAGGGTTCTTCTCTCAAAGAATCATGAGATCTGTTCATCTGCTTAAATTTCCTGTAGAATGTGAGTGAATCAAGCGGGTGCAGAGGTGCTCTGCGTTTGTAAAACGGCTTGGTGAGGAGAGACGGAGTTTGTACACGGATGCCTTTTTTTTGATCGAATATAAGGAAGAAATCACAGCATGAAGCCCACCAGAGATATATCCGTCAACGAGTTGTGCAGCATAAAAGGCGTATTGTTCGATATCGACGACACCTTTTCCCTGGAAGGGAAGATACCGGCCGAGGCCTATGGCGCACTGTGGAAGCTCCATGAAAGCGGTCTCATCCTCGTCCCCATAACCGGCAGGCCAGCCGGGTGGTGCGATCATATTGCACGGATGTGGCCTGTAGACGGGATCGTGGGAGAAAATGGGGCCTTCTACTATTATTACAGTGAGCAGGAGAGCAGGCTCATGCGCAGGTATCTCTTTGAGCCGGCTATGGCGCTCAAGACAAGACAAGCAATGGAGGAGATCAAGGACCAGGTGAGCCGGGATGTACCGTCTGCGCGTGTTTCGGCGGATCAGCACTTCAGGCTTTTTGACCTGGCAATCGATTTTGCCGAAGACGTGCCCTGCCTGAGCGACGAGGAAATTCAAAAAATCTGTGATGTATTCGCCCGGAACGGGGCAACCTTCAAGGTGAGCTCCATCCATGTCAACGGCTGGTTCGGAGACTATAACAAGCTCACCACCGCGAAACTGTTCCTGGCCGAGCGATATGGTCTTGACTGGAAGGATGCAGCCTCGTCATTTGTCTTTATCGGCGATTCGCCAAATGACGAGCCCATGTTCGAGGCGTTCCCCATGTCTGTCGGGGTGGCCAATGTGAGCAGGTTTACAGATATGATGAAATATCACCCTGCGTATGTCACAACAAAGCCAGGAGGGCTTGGTTTTGCCGAACTGGCTGACATTATTGTACAGTACAGGTCTTGATATTCGTATAAACAGGGCGCTGGACGATGTCCGGTTCCTTTGGAGGGAGCATCCATGAATGAGAAAGCACGGGTTGCAATTGTCAAAGAAGAGTTCCCTATCAGTACGCAGACAATCGAGGATATGGTTAGGAGGGCCCTCGATCTCGCAGGCGGTCTTGCCGCTAAGATAAAGCCCGGTGATCACGTGGTGATCAAGCCCAATATGTTTGCCCCGTACCCGCCTCCCATCTCTGTAGACAGGAGGGTTGTTGCCGCCATGGTAAGGCTTGCCCGGGAGGCAGGTGCAGGAAAAGTGACGGTAATAGAGGGCGTGAGCGTAGGCACGCTCATGAAACGCGTGAATCCCGAGCGGTCTGGCGGGGGCGAAGCTAAGCGGGGGTTCGGTTCCATCGAGGTCATGCAGATGCTCGGGGTGAAACAGGCGGTGGAAGAGGCCGGCGGAGAGGTCATAGGCGTTGAGGACGCAGAAAAGACAGTTGTGGATATCGAAGGGGGCATGGCCCTGCACCGGGTGAACTACCCGAAGGTGGTGCTCGATGCCGACTGTTTTATCAACATCCCCGCCATGAAAACCCACACCATGACCATGGTGACGCTGGGGTTGAAAAATCTCCAGGGGCTCCTGGACGAAAAGGGCAGGTATTTCTCGCACCGGGATGACCTCGACCAGCATATGGTGGATATCAGCAAAATCAGAAAGCCTGACCTTACTGTCCTCGACGGGCTGATCGCCATGGAGGGCATGGGCGCGGGCGAAGGCGGCAGCCCGGTTGAGATGGGGATCATCATGGCAGGTGAAGACGTAGTTGCCCTGGACAGTATTGCCACCATGTGCATGGGGATCGATAATCCGCTCCTTGTGGGCACCACCCGGATTGCCAATCACGAAGGTCTCGGATGCGGCAATCCCTTCCTGATCGAGGTGAAGGGCAATACCATCGAAGAGGTGAAGAAAAAATTTACGCTTCCCATCAACTTTACCCAGCCCATCGAGACCATTGTCACGGGTGTCTATCCCAACATCGATCTTTACATCGGCGGCGCATGCCCCACGTGCTGGCTCATGACCGCCATGGCCGAGGCTGCGCTGGCAAAGGTTTCCCACCAGCGGTTTTCGCTGATCGTGGGGGTGGACCCGAAGGTCCCGCCGAAATTGAAGACAGACCTGGAGCACACCTTTTTTCTCGGCGAGTGCGCACTGGCTACCACCGGCGATCTGCGCGATATGCGCAACGAGATGCAGCTGAAAGGCATCGACCGCTTCCTTGGCGGATGCCCGCCGTACGAGCAGCTTCTGGTAAAGCTGGAGGATATCTTGATCAGGATGGGCTACCTCTCGAAGGAGGAGCTGATCGACAAGGCACAAGAGCACAGGGAGAAATTTTTTGATTACTACCGGGCGTATGACCCCACATGGGAGCCGGAATTGTAATATTTTGTGGCAGTAAAACACTATGCAGTATGAATGGAGGGGGGATGGCTGATAAAAACTATGTTATTGCAGTGGATTCGGGGACTCAGAGTGTCAGGGCGATTCTCTTTGACCGGGAGGGAAATGAGCTTGCCATAGCGCAGGCCCAGCACGAGCCGTATTTTTCCCTGCATCCGGGGTGGGCGGAACAGAATCCTGACGACTACTGGACAAAACTCTGCCAGGTAACCAATGAACTCATGAAAAAGATCGACGTCGATCCGGGAGAGATCGCCGGTGTGGGGATCTCCACCCAGCGCGGCACCTTTGTGCCTGTGGACCGGAAGGGCAACGCCCTGAGAGCGGCCATCATCTGGCTCGACCAGCGCACGGTTCCGGATCCTCCTCCCTTGAGTACAGCGGCAAAGGTGCTCTTCGGCGTTGCCGGGATGAGCGAAGCCATAAAGTATGTGAGGAAAAACTCCAAATTCCTGTGGATCAGGCAGTATGAGCCGGAGATCTACAACAAGGCCTACAAGTTCATGCAGATATCGGGCTGGTTTGTGAACAGGCTGACCGGGGAGTTCAAGGACTCGGTGGGCATGGTAACCGGCATGTGGCCTCTGGATTACAAGAAGCTTGCGTGGCATTCCTTGAAGCAGGCCTACGAGGCATTTGGCCTTCAGCGTGAGCATATGGTGGATATCTACACCCCCGATACCATGCTCGGCCATATAACCCCTTCAGCATCGAGAGAGACCGGTCTGCCCGAGGGCCTGCCTGTTGTGGTGGGTGCCGGCGACAAGCAGTCCGAGCTGCTCGGCGCAGGCGCCCTGGACCCGAGCATCGGGGTGATCAGCTACGGCACGGCAACCTGCATGGAGGTGATCACCCGGAAATATATCGCGGATAAGAACATGAAGTTTTTCACCTGGCCTGCCGCATTGCCCAATGCCTGGGACATCGAGATGTTTATCTTCCGCGGGTTCTGGATGATCACCTGGTTCAAGCAGGAGTTCGGCCATCGGGAGGCTATCGAGGCGCAGAAACGAGGGGTCGCCCCCGAGGTGATCTTTGACGAAGTGATAAAGGATATCCCGCCCGGGTCCATGGGGCTTATGCTGCAGCCCTACTGGTCGCCCATGGTCTATTCCAAGCATGCCAAGGGCTCCATCATCGGGTTCGGGGATGTACATACCAGGGCGCATGTTTACCGGGCCATCCTCGAGGGGATCGGCTACGAGCTCAGAAGGCTCTCCGAGATCGTGGTAAAGAAAAACGGGGTTCCCCTGCGGGAGATACGCGTGGGCGGCGGCGGATCACGAAGCGACGTGGCCGTACAGATCGCAGCCGACATCTTCAACCTGCCGGCATCACGCATGGCTACCTCCGAGATCTGCGGGCTCGGTGCGGCAATCGATACTGCCGTGGGTACCGGCATGTATGCATCGTTTGACGATGCGGTTTCCGCCATGACAAAAAAAGGCAGGACCTTCGAGCCTGTTCCCGGGAATCACCGGGTCTACAACGACCTCTACCAGGAGGTTTACAAAAAGACCTATAGCGCGATGGAGCCGCTGTACAAAAAGATTGCATCCATTACCGGCTATCCTGCAGAGGATTGATGGCATCGCAAACAGTCTGAACGTACGTGTTTGCGAGCTTTAGCGAAGCACGTTTGTGTAACTTTTTGATATGATGTTGTGTTTAATAATAAGGAGAAAATTGTCATGAAAACCAGAGATACCCTCGGGTATCGCCTATGATGTCCCGGCTCGTTATAGTTCTAGTCGTTGCGATTCTCTTTTTCGGCTGCACCCGGATTCAGCCGGGACAGGCTGGGGACGAGTCCCTCACGGGACGAGCGCGTGTGCTTCATGCCCTGAATCCAAAAGATATACGTGTCTGCGTTTTAGGCAGGTCCGGGCTGCTCTCTACTGCGCTGCCCAGCAGTACGCTCAATCCGTGCAAGCCGTTAAAGGAACTCGATCCGGATGGGTCGCACGGCGGGCGTCCCTTTGCCATGGACCTGAGTGACGGGACCCGTGTCGGGGGGCTCTTTTTTGAATACAGCGACGGCACGTTTGAGCCAAGGCCGCTGATCATGGCAAGCTTCGGCTTTCTTCAGGACCGCTGGGGGACCGAGGCGGCAAAGTTTTATAATTTCTACCTGAAAGATCCTTCCAAGCGGATCCCTGCCCATGTTCTGATCCTCGACCACCCCAGCGCGGGGCCTTTTCTTGCAGGCAACGGCCATCTGAGTGTGGGGTGTTATGACGATGCCCGGATGTGGATCGAGATCGCCAGGAAGCTCAAGAATGATTTGGTACCCTCGGGTATCCACCTCTTTGGTGTCAGCATGAGCGGGCAGACCGTAGTACATGCGCTGATTGAAGACCAAAGGCTGGGAGAGCATCTCTTCGCCTCGGGCATGGCTGTCTCCATTGCGCCGGACTTTCACCTGGCGCCGGGAAAACAGCTCGCCCAGCTTAAGACACGCAAGGGAGTCGAAAACCCCTGGGGTGCGCACTTTGGTGATGTTCCCAAAAGGACATGCATGGATATGATCCAGAGCCAGGGGCTGTGGATGCTGTTGAAAAAACAGTTTATTCCCCACTACCACCTTGTGGGTTCTGCAGATAAAGGGTTTAAGCTCGGATCCCGGGAGGTGCCGGTCTTCTTCCGGCAGGCCTTTGAGGATCGGATCTCCTTTCTTCGACATCGCAAGAAGGAGAACTGCAACAGCGAAGAGTTCAGCCTTCAAGACCTCGATGCCTTCATGACGTCAACCCGGATAGCAGGGGTGATTGGCCGTGTACAGACCCCGCTGGTCCTGGTGAGTGCGTTCGATGACCCGGCAGTAGAGCGGAAAATGTTCGTAGAGGTGGCACAGGCCGCCGAAGGCAATCCGTGGATTGCGGCCTTTGAAACGGACCAGGGCGGGCACTTCGGCTTCAATATGCCCTATGGAAAAGACTACATCGGGAGAGTGGTCCGCCTCATGATTGATCCGCAGGTGCTGGGCTCGTGGAGCGGCGCGCAGGAATAGCGCAGCCGCCCAGGGCTATTGCCTTGGGTTTATGTGAAAATAGATCAAGGAGACAGGCTGTTAGACTGAAGTTTATTAGACTGTTAGAAAGACAGGCATTTAGACTGTAGGGATTTAGGCTTTTAGGGAAAAAGTGCGGAGTCAAGAGATAGAAAGAAGGGACTTGGCAGTGATCATTGACCTAACAGCCTTCAGCCTATAGCCTAATACAAAAGCACCCCAAGGGCATTTCTTTCAGGGCACCTTCAGCCTGACTACCTTCGTTGTGTCCGGCCGGCCATGCCTGTTAGGGTGTTTGTAATCATCCGGAAAGTGTGTATATTGCGGCGCTATGAATAATGTACACATCCGGGATATGCATGAAGATGATGCGGAAGAACTGCTGGGGTTAAACGAGGCCAATCTGCCCCATGTGAGCTCTATTTCGCCAAAGGATTTTGATCACTTACAAAGACAGGCTTGTTATTTCCGCATTGCAGAAGTACGCGGGAAGATTGCGGGATTTCTCCTGGCCTTTGATCCGGAGGCAGACTATGGCAGTCTCAATTTTCTCTGGTTTAAGGAGAGGTACCCTGCCTTTGTCTATATCGACCGCATCATCATCGCGCCTGTTGCACGAAGAAAAGGGATTGCCTCCTGCCTGTACAACGACCTTGAACGCTTTGCCTGCATGCAGCAAATTCCCCTCATGACATGCGAATACAACCTGTTGCCAAAGAATGAAGAATCTCGGCTGTTTCATCTGAAATACGGCTTTATGGAAGCCGGCACACAGAAGACCGACCACGGCAAAAAGACGGTTTCGCTGCAGGTCAAGCAGGTGAACAGGGCAGGGTTACCTGTAAGTAAAGATCCCTGACAGCCACAGGTATGTGAAGACCGATCACTGCATGAAGGGCAAACGGCATATGAAGCTGCTTATGGTTACTGATATCTACGGATATACACCTCATATCGAAAGCATTGTTACAGAGCTGTCCGATGTGTTTACCGGCATTAAGGTCATTGATCCTTATGGTGGCGGGTATCTTGACTTTGGATCACAGCAGGAAGCCTATGATCATTTCCAGCGGCACTGCGGTCTGGACAATCTCACGGAGCTGGTTGAGCTTGCCTTGCATTCAGGGAGCAGCAGGGTTGTTGCCGTGGGTTTCAGTGTTGGTGCATCTGCTCTGTGGAATCTCACGGAAAAAGGACAATCAGCCTCCATAGAAAAGGCTGTCTGTTTTTACGGCTCCAGGATCCGGGAGAAAACCCATGTTGAACCCTGCTGCGAAACCATAGTAGTATTTCCTTGTCATGAAGATGCGTACGATGTTGATGCCCTTCAGGACACGCTTTCTTGCAAAAAGAATGTGAAATGTATCAAGACGCCGTATCTGCATGGGTTCATGAATCAGTACTCGCAGAACTTCGACGAAGAGGGATTTCAAACATATATGAACCGGCTGAAACACAAAGCCGGATCATGAGCGGTGTTTTGGGATCAGAACAGACAGGAGGATAAACGCAGGGGCCATGGAACACACAGGCTTGATTCAAGTGAGATCGTACGGGGATGAAGGCCCGTACGTGATCCTGCTCCACGGGGGGCCCGGTGCTCCTGGGCAGGTTGCTCCGGTTGCGCGGTTTTTATCCGCCCGGTACCGGGTGCTCGAACCTTTGCAGCGGCTCAGCGGTGATATTCCGCTCACCGTAGCGCGCCATGTCCTGGACCTGCACGATGTACTTGAAGGCCCACTCAGGGAGGGACCTGTGCGGCTCGTGGGTTTTTCCTGGGGTGCCATGCTCGCACTGACCTATGCCGCCCGGTATCCCGACGAGATCGAGAGGCTCGTACTGATCGGCTGCGGAACATTCGACTTAAAGGCGCGCAGGCTGTACCAGGACAGGATGGAAGAGCGGATGGATGATCACGACCGGCAACGTATCGATAATCTCGTTGCCAGGCTTGCAGGCGAAGATGACCCCGGGCGTCGAAACGAGTTGTTTGCACAGTTCGGGGAAATATATACGCGCCTTCAGTCCTGTAATCCCCTCCCATTAAGCACCGAGGTAGTGGTACACGACGAGGTTGGCTTCAGGCAGACGTGGAGCGATGCGATCTCTCTTCAGGAACAAGGGGTGCAGCCGGAAGAGTTCAAAGAGATAAAGGCCCGGGTTGACATGATACACGGAGAGGATGATCCGCACCCGGGAGAATTGATCTACCGATCGCTGGAGCCGTTCATTCGGGATATCCGATACCGGGAGATTCAGCGATGCGGGCATATCCCGTGGGTTGAGCGTGAGGCCCGGGAAGTGTTTTATCAGCTCCTGCTGGAATGTCTGGAATAGAACGGGGTTGCCGCCAGATCCAACGATAAACCGGACATCTCCATGCGAGCATAGAGGGCGGCTGAATCATCACGTGTCTGTGGTAACCGACTCGTTGGACTCAGCAGGGGCCCTTCCGTTCTTGTTCACCAGGTATATTCCTGCCGCCACCAGAATCAGACCGGTCCAGAGCATGCCCGGAATGGTCTCGCCGAGGAAAATCCCGCTCAGGATCACCCCGAATATCGGGGCCAGGAAGGTATAGATGGCAAGAGTGCTCACTGCATAGCTGTGGATCATCCAGAACCACACCAGGTAGCTGAAAAAGGCGACGATGATGCACTGGAACAGGAGAGAGAGCATCACAGGGCTGGTGATTGTGATGGGCCTGCCGTGCTCGAACAGCAGGGAAGCCAAACCAAGTAACGGGATCGAAAAAAAGAGCTGGGCAAACAGACTCTGGTAGTGATTGATGTTCATCTTTCCCGCCATTTTCTTTACATACAGCGTGGTTGCGGCCCAGAAGATCGCGGCTCCTATGAGCATGAGGTCTCCGATCCAGTGGAGCGGAGACAGTGCAGGAGGACGGGAGAGATACACGGGAATGAGCCCGGCAAAGGCAAGCACCATGCCCATAGATTTGGAGAGATTCAACCGGTCGCCCTTCAGAAAAAGATGGGCACCGAGTGCCGTCCAGAAAGGCTGTGTGTAGAGGAAAATCACGGCACGTGAGGCATGTGTGTACTGGTTTCCCCAGTACAGAAACAGGAAGTCACACGTGAAGAGGACACCGATTATGAGAGCATGGCGAAGCTCTTTTCTCGGGATAAATACCTCATATCCCCTTATGCGGCAGTAGAGCACGAGCAGGATGGTTGCAACAATTGAACGCAGTGCAGCGGTAAAAAGAGGCGGGATGCCTGTGATGCTGATCTTGATCGCCACCACATTGGCGCCCCAGATAAAACACAGGACAATGAGGACGAGCATCGCGGCGATGGGAATCCCTGGTGCAGATGTATCTTTCATGGGCGCTCGGAGTTTTCTTTTTAGAAAGGGCGGATTATCGAGTAGTTGTCAAGATTTAAATAGAATAAAAGGGGGAGCATGCGCTGCGAGAGCACGTGTGCGCAGGGCCAGAGGGGTGATTTGGGAAAGAATGCAGCACCTTATGAAACGGTTTCTTTTTGTGAAGGCAGGATTATAATTACTGGATAGTGCGTACGGCTGCATGAAGCTTCTCCGCAGGAAAGAGAACGGGATATAAGCTGAGCGCAGAGGGGTATATGTCTTATTAAGGACAGGAGGTGATGATGGAAAAGAAGATCCTGGTGGTCATTACCAATCATGACACGTATCCGGAAAAGAAAAAAAAGACCGGGCTGTGGCTGAGCGAACTCACACATTTCTATGAGTTGTTCGAAAAACAAGGAATTGAGATGGATTTCGTAAGCCCGAGAGGAGGCACCGTACCTCTGGATAAGACAAGCATCAGGACAATGGTCATGGATGCATCCACAAAGGTTTACTACAATAATCCTGCATTCATGAAACGCCTGGAAAAGACCATGAGCCCGGATGCGGTGAACTGGGAGGACTACGTCGCTGTCTATTATACCGGGGGACACGGGACCATGTGGGATTTCCCGGACAGCGACAAACTGCAGGAGATAAGCCGCAAAATATATGAAAGCGGTGGAGTGATCTCTGCAGTATGTCACGGCATCTCGGGCCTGTTGAATATCAGGCTGCCGGAAGGGCAGTACCTGATCAATGATAAGCAGGTTACCGGGTTTTCCGACCTGGAGGAAAACATGACCCTTACAAAAGACCAGCTCCCGTTTGTGCTGGAAGACGAGATAAAGAAACGGGGTGCGCATTATAAAAAGGGCGGGATTCCCTTCACCTCATATGCGGTGAGAGATGGCAGGCTCGTCACGGGCCAGAATCCGCAGTCTGCACGAGCAGTGGCCATCGAGGTTGATAACCTGCTCAAGAGCATGTAAGCCGGCCACGTGTGTCGTGGTTATGTAATATCTTAAAGTTCATTTCTTAAAGTTTGCCAAAGATCCCGCTGGTTTTTGCGGGGCTGCGAAAATGGAGTAAGAAGAAATCAAGCAGGTATTTTCTTATCATGTAAGGATACTGGATTTAAGGCCCATGAATTCCTGTTCGGCCTATAGTTTGCTGCAGAACAGGAACAAGGCTCACCCCGGGTTCACGCCATTGGTCCTTGAGAACCGTGCTGAATATAGTGTGGCATCTTATTCTAAAATAACACATATCTTTTCATGATTGGAGAAATCCGTGAGCACAAAAGCTATCAGGAGCACTATCCCGATGAACTCAGCCATTGTTACGGTTGTGGACGGCCCAACGAGCATGATCTGAGCATTCCCGATCAGAGCGGAGCTGCAAAAGAAAAAGGGTTTTTTTCAACTCTGTGCAGCAGATATGTACACGATGCCGCCACGATACTCGAGGAGATGCTCTAACCATCAGGAAGTGTTATTTATTTTTATTAGAAGGGCAAATGGGGTGGCGACATCTGAAGACATGCTCTCTCGTTTTATTCGCCGAAGACAATGGCGTTGAGCAATATCTGCAATCGTCGGGATAATCACACCCCATTAAAGCTCAAAGGGCGAACGATTCGCGGGGCAAACGAGTTGAAGATCGGGTGACCCCGGGCAGGAGAGAAAAAAGAAACAGTTTTCTTTTCAGATAACAGTCATTATAATTAAATGAATCAATATATGTTTTATGTACAGGAGGTTAGTATGGGGTTAAAACAGACCGCACTCCTTGCAATGATAGGCCTATGTTATATTTTCCTTTCGAGAATCATCGGGAGCCTTTTCCCGGCTGTCTTCGGAAATCTTTTAGTGGCGAGGTGTTCAGGGGCATTTTCCTTTCTTGCCAGCACAGCTGTGCTGGTTTTCTTTGTCTCTTTTTTAAAAGATTACGTCTCTCATGAACAAGGGCTATTACGTACTGCTTCGGTTCTGATAATCGTCGGTTTGTCCTTTGTCGTGGTTGTTCACCTTAAGCAGATCCTGCCGTTATTTGATGCACACACATTTACTTTCGCGGCCGGCTCACATAATTTCGATGTCATTGTATTATGGCTGAGTTCGGTGTTCATGGTCTTTTTCTTCTTTGTTTTTTACAGACAAACCAACATCAGGCAGCTGGAGAAGCTGAAAAGGGCTGCTTTGATAGCTTCTCTGGGGTCCTTATTGCTGGCGCTGTCGAGAACCTATATCGCGTGGCGGTTCTTCACCACCAGGGAAGTTGTCTGGTTTTCCGATGTGTCCGCAAAGGCTGTGATAATTTTAATCCCCATATCCGCTATCGGGTTCATGTCGGTGCTGTATTTCTTTGTTTCTTTTTATCAGGAGGATTTTCCCCGGGCGTTGAAATAAGCACAGGATCATTGCCCCTTTTATTCAGGCACATATTCTGTGTCCGGGAATCTTTCGAGCCACGGGGACCATCGCCTCTTCGAGGGGCTCCGTATCATCTCGAGCTCACTGTCAGCATAGGCCCGAGAAGTTATTCCCGGGTGCAGTATCGGCAGGCGGGAAGATGGTGAGATCCGGCTTCTTTATCAGTTTCCTTCATACAGTTGTCTGTTCAACTCGTCCTCCATTTCCTGGCTCCAGACAACTTTTCCCCCCGCCTCAAACGTGTCCACCTTAATCGAGCGGTATTTCTCATTGATCTCCCCGGTGACCGTGACCGTTTCCAGCGCATATTTTGCCTTGAGACCCATGCCGATATTAATCAGAAAATAGTAGGTTTCTTCGGGGGTAACCAGCACAAAATCCTTCTCGAGCGACACCATCGGATCTTTCTTGTCGATGGGGCACGTATACCCCTGGGTAAAGCAGGTGAACCCGATGATCTTTCCCGTGATGGTTTTTATTTCAGCGTGAGCCGAAAAGGGCAGCAACAGCATGCACAACCCCAACAGCAACCCTATGAAAAGATCTCTTCCTCTGGTATTCATAATCAGCCCTCCCTTTTGTAAATAAATGGCGCTATGTTTCTGTTATGAACTTTCAACATAGAGTTATTATTATAAGCACTAAGATCAGAAAAGTAATAGACGGAGGTATTTTATCGGGTGCTTGGAGAATGTCCTTTTACAATGATACGCAGATGCATTTTATCTGAAGGATTAATCTCAGGGCTTGCCGGGTTTTCTCAGGGGAACTCTACGGGCACCAGGAGGTGCATAAGCAGGCAGCCTTTGAATATCTGGGCGGGATCTATGTGTTTGTGCTTGCCGCAATATCTCTTGAATAGTATTGTTGGCTGGTATGAATTGCTCGGTAGTGGGGATTTGTAGCAGCCCGTTTAAGGGCGGCAATGCAGAAACGTTTCCGGGGAACCTGTTGGACGAGGCCTTGAAAAGGGGTGCGCCGGCAGACGCCTTCCGCCTCTCGCACGTCGAAGAGAGGGATTGCTCCCTCAAAGATTATGCACACGACATCCTGCCCGGCACAGAACATGATGAACCAGGACTCCAATCCACAGCGGCGATGATGGAACGGGAACTGGAACTTGCAGGATTGATCAGGAGGGGGTCATGAAAACAATCGGCATAATCGGCGGCCTGGGTCCCGAATCCACCCTTGATTACTATAAAGGGATCATCAGGGC